>NZ_JBJERV010000074.1:0-29376 GCF_051882455.1 Huintestinicola sp.
TGGGTGCGCTGTGCTTTATCACATTAGGCTCAGAGGTGCTGGGTCTTAACCGTTCGGACTCCGAGTTCTCCGTTGAGATACCCCAGAATTCGGGCACGGAGGCAATTGCCAATATCCTTCAGCAGGAGGGGATAATCGAAAATCCCACTCTGTTCAGAGTCATTTCAAAGCTGAAGGGCGCTGACGGTACATATATCGCAGGAAGTCACAAGCTCAGTCCAAATATGACCTACAGCGACATCATCAAGACCCTTCAGGAGGAGGCTATCAATCCCAGAGAGTTTGTAAATATCACCTTCCCCGAGGGCATCCGCCTTGTGGACGCTGCGGCAAAGCTCGAGGAAGCGGGAGTTTGCAGCGCCGAGGAATTTATCCGCGTTTTCAATTCAAAGACCTTCGGCTTTGACTTTGAAGAAAAGGTGCTTGTAAGTCCCAAGAAGCTCTTTAAGATGGAGGGCTACTTCTTCCCCGACACCTATCAGTTCTACCTTGAGGAGGACCCTGTGAATGTGGCGAAGAAGGTATGCAAGAATTTTGAGTATAAGATAACGCCCGACCTTTACGGACGTATGGACGATATGGGAATGACCCTGGAGGAAACGCTCACGCTTGCTTCCATAGTTCAGCGTGAGGCAGGGGACACCTACAATATGAAAATGGTCGCTTCCGTTTTCCACAACAGGCTCAATGACCCCGACACCTTCCCCCTTCTCCAGTCCGACCCCACTTCAAATTACGTGGAGGAGGTAGTTATCCCAAATCTTGAGATATACTCCGAGTCCATCTGCGAGGCTTACGATACATACCGAGGCGGCGGACTGCCCCCCGGTCCCATATGCAGTCCGGGTCTTGACGCGATCGAGGCTGTTTTGTATCCGAGAGAGACAAATTACTATTATTTCTGCTCCGACCTTGAAACAGGCGAGTTTTTCTATGGGGAAACTCTTGAGGAGCATGAGGCAAATCTTGTGGCGGCACATCTCAGGTGATATGCCGCAGAGAAAGGATAATATCATCTGATGGCATACGAAAATCTTGAGGTGCTGGCTCCTGCGGGAGACATGGAGCGCCTTGACGCGGCGCTGGATTTCGGCGCAGACGCAGTTTATCTGGGCGGGACAGCTTTCGGAATGAGAGCGGGACCGAAAAATTTCGACGCTGCGGCGCTTAAAGCTGCGGTGGAAAAGTCCCACGAGAGGGGGGGCAAGGTCTACCTTACCTGCAACACCCTTCCCCGAAACAACGAGATACCTTATTTTGAGGAGTTTATAAAATACGCCGCAGATTGCGGGATCGACGCGGCTATCGTTGCAGACTTAGGACTTATGTCCCTTATCAAGAAATTCACTCCCGACCTGGAAATTCATATGTCCACCCAGACGGGCATCGTAAACTATGTGACCGCACGCGAGCTTTACGATATGGGCGCAAAGAGAGTTGTGCTGGCGAGGGAGCTGAGCCTTGATGAAGTGGCGGAAATTCGCGGGAAAACTCCCGCAGACCTTGATATCGAGGTTTTCGTTCACGGAGCCATGTGCGTTTCATTTTCGGGAAGGTGCCTGCTTTCCTCATATCTGGTGAACCGCGACGCAAACAGGGGACAGTGCGCTCAGCCCTGCCGATGGGGCTATCATCTTATGGAGGAAAAGCGTGACGGACAGTTCTTCCCCGTTTTCGAGGACGAGAAGGGCACCTATATCCTTAATTCAAAGGATATGTGTATGATAGACCACCTTGACAAGCTTGCAAAGGCAGGCGTTACAAGTCTGAAGATCGAGGGACGGGCAAAATCCGCTTATTATGTTTCGGTTATCACCAATGCTTACCGAATGGCTGTGGATATCCTTAAAAAGGACCCCGAAAACTACGCTCTTCCCGATCATGTCCGTGAGGAGGTCTTCAAGGTAAGCCACAGGGATTACTGCACTGGATTTTTCTTCGGACACCCCTCCGAATGCCGTCAGTATTATGAGGACAGCGGATATATCAGGTCATACGATGTATGCGCCGTTGTGGACAAATGCGAAAACGGACGTATTTACGCCGAGCAGAGGAACAAATTCCTTCTGGGCGACGAGCTTGAGATACTTGCACCCTCTCAAAGACCCGTTAAATACACGGTTACGGAGCTTCAAAATGCGGACGGTGAGCTTGTGGAAAACACCTGCCATGCCGCTATGAAATTTTCAATGCCCAATACTGTCGGGATAGATTTTCCGCCCCGTTCTATTATCAGAAAAAAAGCATAAGCAATATCCCTCTTAAATGCATAAAATGCTTTGGAGGGATTTGTTTTATGGAAATGGGTCTTGTTCTCATAATTGCGGTATTTGCTCTGGCGGCTCTTGTGGAGTGCTTCTGCGGCTTTGCCTCTATTCGTGCGGCACTTGCGAAAAACGAGGAGCGGACGGTGATACTTATCCCCGCCGTTGGAAATATGGAGGATATCGAATATGTTCTCAGACAGGCGGCGGCTATGGCGGAGCGCTCGGATATGCCATGCAGGTGCGTTATATGCGATATGGGCGCTGATGAGGAGACTTTGGAGATATGCCGCAGGTTTGCGGAGGAGTATGGGTTTGAGATAGAGGAAGCTGAGCCTGATATCTGATACGGATAATACGAATTACAGCCGCTTTTGGGCTGTTATCGGACGGCTGTAATTCGGCTTAAAAGGAGATGGACAGATGAAAAGAAAGATTTGGGCATTTTTGGTTTTCACCCTTATTTTATGTTCCTGCGGCAAAGGGGCTGATGAAAATGTTACGGATATCACCGAAACGGTTTCTGTGACAAGCACAGCTTCCGAAACCGTTTCGGTTGTCGATACTTCGGAAACGGAAACCGAGACTGATGTCACAGAGGACAGCTCTCCCTGCTACTTCTATTCGGGGGACGAGCCTTGTCTGAAAGCTCTTGCGGAAATCGGGGAGAGACTTCCTTGTGATACTTCTCTTGAATACAATTTTTCGGATATTGACGGCGATCTGGAAGAGGAGCTGCTTATCCTTGCCCCTCACCCCGAGGATATGGACAAATGCGCTCTTTACGCTGTTTCACAGGACGGCGAATATCGTGTATCACCGCCCCTTTATTCCTTTGAGGGCAATCATTTCCACAGCTGTGCGGTGTATCCGGGTGACAGGGGAGAGCCTTGTATCGCTGTTGCTTCAATGGGGGAGGAGAGCTATTCTTGTACGGCTTATTATATGCCTGCCTCTCTTGAGACCGTTTCGGAAAAGGAAATCGAGTTTTTCGACAGATGGAGCTTTCCGCTTGAAAACGCTTCCAGAGAATACGTAATACAATTTTTATCCGCCGAGGGTATGACTGCCGATGAGCTTTCGGAAAAAATTATTTCCGAGCTTTCAAAAACACCCCTTGAAAGGGCAGAGGAGTATTTTCAAAGAAGCTCCAATTCTGTTCTTGTTGATATTACGGGGGACGGATTTCCCGAGATGATATCGGTTATGATGGAGGGGTATGTATATGATATGTCCTGGTCAGCCTATGATATGAGCGGAAGATATCCCATAAAATTTGCCTCCGGAATACTTGACTGTGACGAAAGCATAAAGCTTATTTCCGACGGAAACGGCGGCAGGAAGCTTGTATCCGCTTACACTACGGGCATTGCCATAAATTTTGGGTGCAAGGAAGCGGATATCTGTGAGATATCCTATCCCTTACAGAGCAGGGAACGCACCCTTGGCTGTGAGACATATTATTACAGCCGTAATTCGGACACAGAAAAGCAGACCGCTTACCGCAACGAGCTTTATATGGACGGCAGGGAATATGAGGGCAGAGGAAAATATTTTGAATTTGAATTTGTACCCGGCGAATTTTACAAGGAAACGGCTTTTGACAAGATGTATTCGGATTTCCTTTCGGAATGTGACATTCTCCTTGAGATAGGAATTGACGAAAACGGCGAGCCTTATATTTCGGGAAACGGGCTTGAAAACAGTACGGCATTTTCCGAATATCCGGAGGTAAACAACGCTCCTGCGGGCGTGGGGGAAGCGGTCAGGTACATTGACGTATGCGGAGAAATGTACCCCGAGGACAGCAGAGAAATTGCGATAAATGCCGAAGATGTGGACGATGATTTTGATTTTTCGGTTTTAAACAGCTTTCCTGAGCTTCGGAGTCTGAAGCTTTCGGGAGACAGTGAAAGCGGCAGGAGGATAAAATTTTCTCCCTCGGAGTGGTGCGGCAAGGTAACGCATCTGAGAGTTGAACCATTGCTGTATGAGCCCGAGGGCGGTTACGGCTGCTTTGAAAATGTTCGTGATATTGTGGTCTTAGGCAGACCCGACAGCATTGAGTTTATAACCGATATGAAAAATATCGAGGTGTTTACCTGTGAATTTGCTCCCGATCACGAATTTTTAAGACCTCTTATGAGTCTGCCGAAGCTTGCGGTCATTCCCGACAGCGGATATGAGTCCTTTATGCCTTATGAAGAATTAAGAAACAGATCGGAGGAGTTCAGAAGGTGGATGAAGGATAATGATATCATCTGGGCGATGGTCAAGGTGGGATAAAATCAATTTCACTCTTGACAAAACGCCCACGACCTGCTATAATACATAATATAAAAGGCGATGATGAGGAGGAGTACGCACTCTTTCCCATGCTCAGAGAAAAGACGGTGGGTGCAAGTCTTTGCAGGGAATGTGCGGAAGGTAGCCTCGGAGCTTCGGCGGTGAACTTTTATTTTATGTAGCTGCCGACGGTATTCCCCGTTACGGAATAATGAGTGCGCAGTTTTTTCTGCGAATTCAGGTGGTACCGCGGAATTTTTCCGCCCTGAAGCTGTTTTATCGGCTTCGGGGCGTTTTTATTTGCTCTATGCCGAAATTGAGATCCTCTGGAAAGGAATGGTCAAAAAATGAAAAAGGAACTGTCAAAGGTTTACGAACCCAAAGAGGTTGAGGACAAAATTTACAAATTCTGGATGGACAATAACTGCTTCCGTGCGGAGGTGGACTCCAAAAAGAAGCCCTACACCATCGTTATCCCCCCTCCGAACATTACAGGTCAGCTCCACATGGGTCATGCGCTTGACGAGACGCTCCAGGATATCCTTATCCGCTGGAAGAGAATGTCGGGCTACAGCGCACTGTGGCTCCCCGGAACCGACCACGCCGCTATTGCCACCGAGGCAAAGATAGTTGAGGCTATGCGCAAGGAGGGCGTTACCAAGGAGGACCTGGGTCGTGACGGCTTTATGGAGCGCGCATGGAAATGGAAGGAGCAGTACGGCGGACGTATCGTTGAACAGCTCAAGAAATTAGGCTCCTCCTGCGACTGGTCAAGAGAGCGCTTTACTATGGACGAGGGCTGCTCCAAGGCTGTCAAGGAAGTATTCGTAAAATACTATGAAAAGGGTCTTATTTACAGAGGCGAGAGAATTGTAAACTGGTGCCCTCACTGTAAGACCACCCTCTCCGACGCTGAGGTAAATTATGAGGACCAGGCAGGTCATTTCTGGCACCTGAGATATCCTCTCAAGGACGGCAGCGGCTATGTTGAGCTTGCTACCACCCGTCCCGAGACACTTCTGGGCGATACTGCCGTTGCGGTTAACCCCAATGATGAGCGCTACAAGGATATCGTTGGAAAAATGCTCATTCTTCCTCTTGTTGGCAGGGAAATTCCCGTTGTTGCGGACGATTATGTTGAGATGGATTTCGGAACAGGCGTTGTTAAGATAACTCCCGCCCACGACCCCAACGACTTCGAGGTAGGAAAGCGCCATGACCTGCCCATCATAAACGTTATGACCGACGACGCAAAAATTACCGATGATTATCCCGCATATGCAGGCATGGACAGATACGAGGCAAGAAAGAAGATAGTTGGGGACCTTGACAAGGGCGGATACCTTGTAAGAGTTGAGGACTACAGCCACAACGTAGGCACCTGCTACCGCTGCGGCACCACCGTTGAGCCTAAGGTTTCAACTCAGTGGTTCGTTAAGATGAAGCCCCTTGCTCAGCCTGCCATTGACGCTGTTAAGAACGGCGAGACAAAGTTCGTTCCCGAGCGCTTTGAAAAGACCTATTTCCATTGGCTGGAAAATATCCGCGACTGGTGCATTTCCCGTCAGATATGGTGGGGTCATCAGATACCTGCGTTCTACTGCGACGACTGCGGCGAGATGGTAGTTACCAAGGAAAGCTCCGCAGTATGCCCCAAGTGCGGCAAGCCTATGAGACAGGACCCCGATACTCTTGATACATGGTTCAGCTCCGCTCTGTGGCCCTTCTCCACTCTGGGCTGGCCCGAAAAGACCGAGGACCTTGAGTATTTCTATCCCACAAACACCCTCGTTACAGGCTATGACATCATCTTCTTCTGGGTGATCAGAATGATGTTCTCGGGAATTGAGAATATGGGCAAGCCTCCCTTTGATACCGTTCTTATCCACGGTCTTGTGAGGGATTCCCAGGGCAGAAAGATGTCCAAATCTCTCGGAAACGGCATTGACCCCCTTGAGGTAATAGATCAGTACGGCGCAGACGCCCTCCGCTTTATGCTTGCAACGGGCAATGCTCCCGGAAACGATATGCGCTTTATCGAGGACAAGGTCAAGGCTTCCAGAAACTTCGCAAACAAGCTGTGGAACGCTTCCAGATTTATTCTTATGAACCTTCCCGAGGACTTCAGTCTCACAGGTCTCCCCGAAAATCTTGCCACCGAGGACAAGTGGGTCATCAGCAAGTTCAACACCCTTGCAGGTGAAGTTAACCAGAACCTTGAGGCATTTGAGCTGGGCGTTGCCTGCCAGAAGCTTTACGATTTCATCTGGGACGTTTACTGCGACTGGTACATCGAGCTTACAAAGCCCCGTATCCAGGCAGGCGGCGAGACTGCAAATACCGCTCAGACCGTTCTCGTTTGGGTAATGGAGGGTATGCTCAAGCTCCTGCACCCCTTTATGCCTTATATCACCGAGGAGATCTGGTCTGCGGTTTCCGACAGCGACACTCCCATTATGCTCTCCGACTTCCCTGTATTTGACGAGAAGCTTGTATACAAGCAGGAGGAAGAGGACTTCGGCAAGATAATTGACGCTATCAAGGCGGTAAGAAATATCCGCTCCGAGATGAACGTTGTGCCCTCCGTAAAGGCTCAGCTCTTTATCGAGACCGCGGACAAGGACGTATTCAAGGACGGCATTATGTTCTTTGAGAGACTTGCTTACGCTTCCTCTGTTGAAATAGGCGACAGCTTTGATATTCCCGACAGCGTTACCGTTGTGACACATTCCGCAAGAATTTTCATTCCCATGAGCGAGCTTGTGGACAAGGAAAAGGAGCTTGCACGTCTTAACAAGGAAAAGGCTTCCGTTCAGAAGGACATCGACTTCTCTCAGGGAAAGCTGGGTAACCCCGGCTTTATGGCTAAGGCTCCCGAAAAGCAGATAGAGGCTGAAAAGACAAAGCTTGCAAAGGCTCTCGAGAAGATGGAAAAGATAGAGCAATCCATCGCAGCTTTCTCCAAATAAGCGGTGTGGCGGCGTGTCGCCGCAGCCACCTCGTAAGTAAGTTTTGAGGGGATTTCCTCAAATGCGGCTCGGTAACGTTAGTTCAGTTATAAACAAGTAATTATTTCGGTTCGGCGGCTCTCTCCCGGGGCTTTTTTCGGGGGGAGCCGCAAGTGATATGGGGTGACATAAAATGATAAACCTTACAAAGGAAACTCTTGACAGACTTTACAAAAAGCAGAAGACTTTGATCTCGTCCTGGTGGATAGCCTCAATTTCTTCGATAGTGATATGCAATATATTTCTATGGATATTTTCTTACAAAATACCTGACAGGTCAGTGCGGAATATCATAATATGCATAGTAACTTTAATTCCCGTAATATACATATTGTGCACCATGAGAACTCTTATTCCCGCAGGACACGGCAGGATCCTGCGCAGAGTGTTCAAGGTACTGCAGTATGATTTTATGTCGGACAGCACTGTTGATATGCTGTATCGTTCTATCGGGGAGGCTGCGAAATACCCCGAAAAGGTGAGGCTGACAGGACTTCTCGTTACCACATACATCCTGAGAGGACAATATAATGAAGCCCTGAACCTGCTCTATTCGGTGGACAGAAGCGGCTTTGACAAATATCCCGATGTGGGGATGCTCTTCTATACGGATATTATTGCGATCTACTGCGAGCTTGAGGACTTCGACAGCGCTCTGAGGGCTTATGCGGACGGAGAAGAATTTATCGATGCTGCGGCAGAAAGAAATTATTCGTGCTGTACAGCGGCATTCAGCGCGATGATAAGCGTGGAAAAGGCAAGAGGAAATTACAGAAAGGCTCTTGACCTGCGGCTGATACTCAACGAGTATCAGAATCTTTTCAACTCGTCCACAGGAGCGTCACAGCAGGGAACGCCACTTAGCAGGATCATCAGGGGCGCGACATTTGCGGAGACTGCGGAGCTTTTCTATCTCTGCGGCGACCTTGACAATGCGGCGAAATATCTTGATATCGGCGGACCAATGCTGTCTGCAAGCCCTGCCGAGACAGAAATTGCAAATAAGCTTTCGGCAAAGATACGTGAGGCTATGGCAAAAAGATAAACAGCTTTTGGAGGAATTGTTTTGAACGGCGAGATAATAAATTTTCTCGGGGGATATACCAAATCCGGCGCCCCCGTTCATGACCTGTCAAGGTTTGTGTCCCTTATGGACAGGCTGGGAAATCCCCAGGACAGGCTTAAATTTGTTCACGTAGCAGGCACCAACGGCAAAGGCTCGGTGGTGAGAATGCTTGCCAATTCTCTCACTCTTGCAGGCTATAAAACGGGAGAATTTACCTCTCCTTTCATCTACAGGTACAACGACCGCATTAAGATAAACGGCGTGGAGATACCCGATGAGGAGCTTTCACG
The DNA here is from genome assembly GCF_051882455.1 of Huintestinicola sp. Taxonomy (NCBI): domain Bacteria; kingdom Bacillati; phylum Bacillota; class Clostridia; order Eubacteriales; family Oscillospiraceae; genus Huintestinicola; species Huintestinicola sp. Next base: position 8,915 of record NZ_JBJERV010000074.1, read on the forward strand.
TATCATATCCGTCGTGAGACCTGTTATCGAAAGCGATGGTGCAGGGTATTCACAGTTTGAGATAACCAATGCCATTGCGTTTATGTATTTTGCGGAGCAGAACTGCGATATTGTGGTGCTTGAGACGGGTGTGGGCGGACTTTACGACAGCACGAACATCATAAGGGACAACATTTGCTCGGTGATAATGTCCATTTCCTATGACCACACGGCTATTCTCGGGGACAAGATAACGGACATCGCCTTTCAGAAGGCGGGTATCATCAAGGACGAGTGCCCTGTGGTGGTCTATCCTCAAAATCCTTTTGAGGCAGACATGGTAATTGACAAATACGCCGCCATTCACGGCTCAAAGGTAATTCGCCCCGACCTGTCAAAGCTGAATATTCTCCGAAGCAGACCCGACGGAGCGGCTTTTTCCTATAAGCTCAGGGATTACGCCACCGCAATGCCCGGAAACCATCAGATATACAATGCTGTTACGGCTATTGAGGCGGCGGGGGTCATAAGAAAGAAATTCAAGAAGCTGACGGACAGCAAGGTGTTTGACGGTATCAGTACGGCGGTAATGCCCTCAAGGTGTCAGATAGTACGAAAAAAGGACCCCATGATAATCATTGACGGCGCTCACAACCCCGAGGGAATGAGGGCGCTGACGGAATTTGTTGCGTCCCTGCCCCAGTACCCCAAGGTGATGATATGCGGAATGAGTGCGGACAAGGACTGGAAAACCGCTCTTTCCTACATTTCTCCCTACATTGACAAGGCTTACTGCATTGACGGCTTCTGCCCGAAAACGGTTTTCGCGCCTAAGCTGGCGGAGTGCTTCAGGGACGGCGAAACTGCGCCCATTTCCGAGGTTTACAGGCGTGCTTATTCCTATGCGGAGAATGGTGGACTGCTCCTTATCGGCGGGTCCCTTTATATTCCTTCGGCGCTGAATAAGTTCGGGGCAGGCTGAGCCTGCAGCCACTCGGCAGGCTGAGCCTACAGCCACTCGGCAGGCTGAGCCTGCAGCCACTCGTTCTATAATTTTTGAGGACATCAGACTGTCGGCTCGGTTACGATACAAATATACTGACCGATATATTCCCATTTGGCGGGTCGTCACCCGCTTACGATTTGCAGGCGAGCTTGCTCATGTTTCACAGCAATAAAAAATTTGCTGAATGCACATTTTTGACATTGATGTAATTATCAGTATTGTGCAATATTACCAATGCTGTTTTCGGGTAAGAAATGCGTCCGATTATCTTTGTGAGAGATCCACAGATATTCGACGCATTTTCTTTTTATATATGGCAAATATCCATAACTTTATCGCGCGAAACCGAAAAAGTCCTCGGCTTGAAAAAAATCCCCGACGGGATTATAATTAGGTAAAATCCAGCTAAAAGGAACGATATAAGTTTGAAAATCAAAGATTTTCAAACTTCCGAGTTTTGTTTTTCGGACTTCGTCCGAAATTTTCTAACGAAAAACACAAAACTCTCTATGAAAGGACGGTTATTTCAATGAGTGAAAACAGAGCGGAGCTTAACAGAAACCTTGCCCAGATGCTCAAGGGCGGAGTTATTATGGACGTTACCACACCCGAGCAGGCAAGGATAGCCGAGGCGGCAGGCGCTTGTGCGGTCATGGCGCTGGAGCGTATCCCTGCGGATATCAGAGCGGCAGGCGGCGTTTCCAGAATGAGCGACCCCAAGATGATAAAGGGCATTCAGGCGGCGGTGTCCATTCCCGTAATGGCAAAGTGCAGGATAGGTCATTTTGCAGAGGCGCAGATCCTTCAGGCTATCGAGATCGACTACATTGACGAGTCCGAGGTGCTTTCTCCCGCAGATGACAAGTACCACATTGACAAGACACAGTTTGACGTTCCCTTTGTATGCGGCGCAAAGGATCTGGGCGAGGCGCTGAGACGAATTAACGAGGGCGCTTCTATGATAAGGACAAAGGGCGAGCCGGGAACGGGCGATGTTGTTCAGGCGGTGCGCCATATGAGAATGATGCAGTCGGAGATAAGACGCATTTCTTCAATGTCAAAAGACGAGCTTTACGAGGCTGCAAAGCAGCTGCAGGTGCCCTACAACCTTATCGAATTTGTTGCGGTGAACAAGAAGCTGCCCGTTGTTAATTTTGCGGCAGGCGGAGTTGCTACTCCTGCGGACGCTGCACTTATGATGCAGCTGGGCGCAGAGGGCGTTTTCGTTGGCTCGGGCATATTCAAGTCGGGCAATCCCGAAAAGCGTGCGGCGGCTATTGTCAAGGCTGTCACAAACTACAATGACCCGAAGCTTCTTGCGGAGCTTTCCGAAGATCTGGGCGAGGCTATGGTTGGAATAAACGAGCAGGAAATTGCTCTTCTTATGGCGGAGCGTGGTAAGTAATGTCAAAGGTGATCGCCGTTCTGGCATTGCAGGGCGCTTTTGCGGAGCACGAAAAAAAGCTTTCGGAGCTGGGGCTTCAAAGCTTTGAGATAAGGCAGCTCCCCGACATAGACAGATCCTTTGACGGGCTTATTATCCCCGGGGGAGAAAGCACCGTTCAGGGCAAGCTGCTCAGAGACTTAGGGCTTTTTGGACCCATAAAAAAGCGGATAGAAACGGGTCTTCCCGTTTTTGGCACCTGTGCGGGAATGATACTTCTTGCACAGAGCATTGAGGGCGGGGAGAAGGCTCATCTTGCCACTATGCCCGTTACGGTAAAGCGCAATGCATACGGCAGGCAGCTTGGCAGCTTCTTCACAAAGGACAGCTTTAACGGCAGGGAAATTCCCATGAGCTTTATCCGTGCCCCATATATCAGCGATATCGGCTCTGCGGAGGTCCTGGCGGAGACGGGCGGAAAGATAGTTGCGGCAAGATATCAAAATCAGCTTGTGACTGCCTTCCACCCCGAGCTTTGCGATGATATGTATGTTTATGAGTATTTTCTTTCGATGATGGGCGAGTGAGTTCTTCTTAATATGTTTGGTCGGGCTGCTTTTAGGGGCAGCTCGATTTTTTTCGGTTGGTTGACAAAAGGGGGCGGGGAGTGGTATAATGAGAAAAAATTATGGGAGAACGGATATGAACTCAATTTACAGAAATGAAAATGCCAAAAATGCAGTACTTGAACTGTACGACAGGCAGCTTGAAGAGCTGGGGATAACGTTTCGGGATATTTATGTTGAGACAAGCTTCGGCAGAACACACCTAATTGAGTGCGGCGATATGGACAAAAAGCCGCTGCTTGTGTTTCACGGCGGCAATGCGACTACGGCTTATAATCTGAAATACTGTGATTTTCTTCTGCCACATTTCCATGTTTATGCGGTGGACACCATTGGTCACCCGGGAAAGAGTGCGGAAGTGTCGCTGTCGCCCTATAATCAGGATTACGGTAAATGGGCAGGCGAGGTCATCAGGCTGTTGGGATATGAAAAAATGGCTTGCTTCGGCGGTTCCTTCGGTGCAGGTGTGCTGGTCAAAACAATGTGTGCGGCACCCGCAACGGTTGAGAGAAGCGTACTGCTTGTTCCGTCGGCTATTAAGAACGCTTTGTCAATAAAAAGCATGAATATGATGTTCCCGATGATAATGTACTATATTACCCACAAGGAAAAATGGTTCAGAAAATGCCTTCTGCCTATGGCGGTGGATGAAAAAAATATTTCCGAGGACATTCTTATTACCGCAAGGTGCAGTATTGATAACGCTAAGATCAAATCCATCATGCCTCAGGACGAAAAGGAGTCGGAGATGAAAAAATACCGCAGTCCCGTACTTGTGATGGCGGCGGAAAAGGATTGCCTTTTCCCTGCTCATAAGGTCCTGCCCCGTGCTCGCAGGGTATGGGAGCAATGTGATACATATTTGCTTGAGGGCAGGGGGCATATGAATAAACTTACCGAAAATGAAAAAGATTTGATAGTTGAGTTTTTAAAGAAATGAAAAAAATCCCGAAAACCTCTTTGCTGCGGAGGTTTTCGGGATAATTCATTTTATTCCCACTCAATTGTTGCGGGGGGCTTGGTGGTGATGTCGTACACTACTCTGTTGATGTTCTTGACCTCGTTGACGATTCGGTTTGAAGCTGTGGCAAGAACGTCATAGGGGATACGGGAGAACTCGGCGGTCATAAAGTCGGAGGTCTCAACGGCTCTGAGGGCAAGGGTATAATCGTATGTTCTGCCGTCGCCCATTACGCCTACGGAACGGTTGTTGGTGAGGACTGCAAAATACTGATTGATAGATTTGTCAAGTCCTGCCTTAGCTATCTCCTCACGGAAGATGAAGTCGGCGTCCTGGAGTATCTCAAGCTTTTCATCGGTGATCTCGCCGATAATTCTGATGGCAAGTCCGGGACCGGGGAAGGGCTGGCGGTCTACAAGGATATCGGACAGACCAAGCTCACGTCCCAGAGCTCTTACCTCGTCCTTGAAAAGGAGTCTCAGAGGCTCGATTATCTCCTTGAAATCCACATAGTCGGGGAGTCCGCCTACGTTGTGGTGGGATTTTATTACTGCGGCGTCGCCTGCTCCGCTTTCGATAACGTCGGGATAGATGGTTCCCTGAACGAGATAATCCACTGTTCCTATCTTCTTTGCTTCACGCTCGAATACACGGATAAATTCCTCGCCGATGGTCTTTCTCTTGGTCTCGGGGTCGGACACGCCTCTGAGCTTTGACATAAACTGCTCCTTGGCGTTTACTCTTACGAAATATATTCCCCAGTCCGCAAATGCGGCTTCTACCTCGTCGCCCTCGTTCTTTCTCATAAAACCGTGGTCTACGAAAATACAGGTGAGCTGGCTGCCTACTGCTTTTGCAAGGAGCGCTGCGGCAACTGAGCTGTCAACGCCGCCCGAAAGCGCCAGCAGGACCTTGCCGTCTCCTACCTTGGCTCTGATATCGTTTATCGCAGTTTTTGCATAACCCGCCATTGTCCAGTCGCCTGTGCAGCCGCAGACATTTTTAAGGAAGCTGTCTATCATTTTAATGCCGTACTGAGTGTGATTTACCTCGGGGTGGAACTGAACGGCATAGAGCTTCTTTTCCTTGTTTTCCATTGCGGCGGCGGGGCAGTTTGCGGTATGGGCTGTTATCTTAAAGCCCTCGGGCACTTTGGAAACATAGTCGGTATGGCTCATCCACGAAACTGCCTTTTCGGGCATATCCGATATGCTGCCGAAAAGCAGGCTCTGCTTATCATATTCCGTTTCGGTCTTGCCGTATTCCGATGTGACGCAGGTGGACACTTCTCCGCCCAGAGTGTATGCCATAAGCTGGCAGCCGTAGCATATTCCCAGCACGGGCACTCCAAGCTCGAATATCTCCTTGCCTATCCTGGGAGAGGTCTCAAGATATACGCTGTTGGGTCCGCCTGTGAAGATTATTCCTGCGGGGTTTGCGGCTTTTATCTCCTCAAGGGGAGTTTTATAGGACTTTACCTCGCAGTAAACGCCGCATTCACGCACACGTCTTGCGATAAGCTGATTATACTGACCGCCGAAGTCAAGAACGATAACTGTCTGGTGGGACATTGGCTATACCTCATTTCTTTCTTGTATGTAATAATACTTATTTATATTATCTCATAATCCGTGCTTTTCTGCAAGCGGCAATTTTATAGAAAAAGTAAATTTTATATGGATAGATTTATTTGTAGGGCTTTTATTGGTATGAACAAATGTGTTAAATAAGTCGGGGAATATTTTGGCATATTGCATATTGACATTTATGAACATTTGTGCTATAATGTTCGTACTATGAAAATTATGAGGGGGATCTTTTATGATGCTTGAAACGGAACGGCTTATTCTGAGAGAGATGTGTATGAGCGATCTTGCTGCGATGTATGCTGTGCTGGGGGACTCGGATATTATGAGACATTATCCTTATACCTTTGACGAGGAACGTGTGAGAGGGTGGATAGAGAAAAATATCAGGCGATATGAGATATTCGGCTTCGGGCTGTGGGCGGTGGTCCTGAAAGAGTCGTGGGAGGTCATCGGCGACTGCGGCGTTACTATGCAATGCATTAACGGAATTATCAGACCTGAGATAGGTTATCACATTGCAAAGAGGTCTCAGCGGCAGGGATATGCTCGTGAGGCGGCTCGCAGGTGCAGGGACTGGGCTTTTGAGAACACGCCCTTTAACATTTTGTATTCCTATATGAAAAAGGATAATATCCCCTCGGCGGCGGTGGCGAGGGCTAACGGTATGAGACTTATTGAGGAGTTTACCGACGGCGAGAACGAGGTCACGGCGGTTTATGGGGTCACGAGGGGGGAGTGGAAACAAATTGAAAGAAAATGATTTATTCGGAGCCGCACTTTTTTCGTATCAGTACAAAATAAGCCGTCATATTCAGAAAGAGCGCTCCTGCCCAGGCTGCGGCGTCGGCATAGGCTGTGGCTATGAAGCCAAATTTCGGGATAAGGACATATACTGCCGCCAGTCTGAATACCATTTCAAGTATTCCCGATATCATCGGGACGGTGGGGCAGCCCATTCCCTGAACGGCGTTTCGGAAAATAAAATTACAGTTTACTCCTATAAGCGTGAAGCCCAGGACTCCGATATATTCCGAGGTGAATTTTACCGCATTTTCCCCGCTTAGCATAAGGCTTGCAAGCTGTGACGGGAAGATGTGCATTATAAGACCGAGAATTATGTAGGAAAGAAATGCTATGACAAGCCCCAGGACAACGCCTGCTTTTATTCTGTCGAATTTTTTTGCGCCGAAGTTTTGTCCAGTAAATGCGGATATTGTTAAGCCTGCGGTGATAGAAGGCAGCATAAACAGGTTGAGATATTTGCTGCAGACCGAATATGCCGATGTATAGTCAACGCCAAGCTTATTGATGTACGATTGCATTATAATACAGCCAACAGCGGTGAGAGAGTTCATAAACGCCATAGGCAAGCCGTTTTTAAGAAGCTGAAGGCAGATCTTAAAATCCTTTGAATAGTCTTTCGTTCCGAATTTCATTATTTCTGTTTTTCGTATTTTTTGAATGCATATCACGACCGAGACAAGCTGAGAGGTCACGGTTGCGGCGGCGGCACCTGCAACGCCCGTTTTTAAAACGAAAATGAAAAGAATGTCAAGCAGGATATTTATTGTGGAGGAGATGATTATTGCTTTAAAGGGCGTTTTGCTGTCCCCCAGGGCGCGGAGTATCCCCGAACAGAGATCGTATGAGACGGTAACGGCAAGCCCTCCGAAAATTATCCTGCCGTATATCAGCGTATCATTCAATATTGAAGAGTCGGTCTGCATTATGCGCAGTATGGCTTTTATGAATACCAAGGCAAAAATTTCAACTGCCTGCGACCTTTTAAGAAATACAAGTCTCAGGTACATCGAAATTGCCTATTCGCTGGGATTTTCAACTCAAAGTATGTTTATCAGGACTTTTAAATGCGAAACGGGGCTTACTCCGAAAAAATACAGGGAGCAAAATTGGGTATGAGCGCCGGGTATTTTGAAGCTGTATTATGGGCAGTTCTTTATTTTTTCTATGATATCCCCCGGCTCCTTCGCTTTCATAAGCCCCGACATCAGGCAGACGCCCGAGGCTCCCGCCGATTTCACGAGGGGGGCGTTTTCGGGGGTGATGCCGCCTATGGCGTAGACGGGGATATGGACGGTCTCACATATTTCTCTGAGAAAATCCGTTCCCCTTGGGGGGAGGTCTTTTTTGCAGTCGGTGGGGAAAATGTGTCCTGCGGTGATGTAGGAGGCTCCCGTTTGCTCCGCAAGCTTTGCTTCATCGAGGGAATGGACGGACACGCCTACGGTCTCAAAGCCTTCGCCCTTGCCCGATATAAGATCGGCATATGACAGGTGTATGGCTTTGCAGTCAAGCTGTTTTGCGGTTTTCGTAAAGGTGTGGAGGGACAGGGGAGTATTGTATTTTCCGCATATTTTTATTACCCTTTCTGCAAGGGCTTCGTATTCCGATCCTGTGAGTGATTTTTCCCTGAGTATCACTCTGTCGATATCTGCGGCGCACAGTTTTTCAAGCTGTTTGGGGAAGTCCTCAGCCGCTGACATCTGTGTTACGCATATTACCTTAAACATAGATATAATCATGCATTACGGGCTGGAGTCCCATTTCTTCAATGGCTTTGTACACCTCTGAAACGGTTCTGGGGTCGGATATCTCAAACTGCTCGTCTCCCTTGTCGGCGGAGTCGCTGTGCTCGCCTATTCCCACGTTTACTCCTGCGGATATTTTCGTGGCGGCAAGCTTTATGACATTGTTGCGGAAACGCTCACATTCTCTGGTGGAGATGGTTATGCTTGCGTAGGGCAGGAATATGCGGTAGGCGCATATCACCTGCAGCAGCTGTCTTTCGCCCACGTCACGGGGATTTATGGTCTCGTCCGCTTTGGTGGGGCGAAGTCTGGGGCAGGACATGGCTATTTCCGCGTGGGGGTATTTTTTCTGGATAAGGTGGGCGTGATAGCCTGCGGCAAAGGCGTCCTTTCGGAAATCGTCAAGTCCTAAGAGGGCGGCGAAGCCTATTCCTCTCATTCCGCCCATTACCGCTCTTTCCTGGGCGTTTATGCGGTAGGGGAATATGCGCTTGTGTCCGCCTAAATGGAGCTGCTCGTATTTATCCGAATTATAGGTCTCCTGAAATACGGTGACAAAATCTGCGCCGCATTCGTGGAGATATTTATATTCGTCCGAGTTCATTGGATAGACCTCAAGTCCCACTACGCGAAAATATTTGCTTGCTATTTTGCAGGCTTCTCCGATGTATTCCACATCGGAATATTTGCGGCTCTCGCCTGTGAGGATAAGTATTTCCTGCAGTCCCGAGGCTGAAATTGCCTGCATTTCCTTTTCTATCTCTTCGGCGTTGAGCCTTGCGCGCTTTATCTTATTCTTGCAGTTAAATCCGCAGTAGACGCACTGGTTTTCGCAGTAGTTTGCGATGTAGAGGGGGGTGAACATATATACGGAATTTCCGAAATGCTTCATTCTTTCGCTCATCGCCTTCCGGGCTATTTCCTCAAGAAACGGCTCGGCGGCGGGGGAGAGGAGCGCCATATAGTTTTCGGGGGTGCAGATGTCGCTGTCGAGGGCGTTCCTTACATCGGCGGCGGTGAAGCTTTCGGGGGTGTAGCCGTTCATGGCGGATATCACCTCGTCTTGTATCTCCGAGCCGATATTTTCCATTCCTTCAAGGTATTTCATATGATCTATGCGAGACATTTTATTTTCATTACTTCCTTTCCCGGGAACATCATTCTTCGTAAAGATCGCCGCTGTTTTCTTTATTAAGCGTTCCGTCAAGCTCTATCATCAGGAATTTTGACAGGGCTTTGACTACAGGGCGGTGCCTTGTTCCTTTCGGAACGATTATAAATTGTCCTTCTGAAACGGGGATAAGTCCCTCGTCGGTCTCAAGCTCAAAGCTGCCCTCGATAACATAAAACAGCTCGTCCGAGTTTTCGTGAACGTGGAAATCAAGGGTGCGGTTTTCAACGTTTACCACGCTGAGAACATTTCCGTTCAGTCTGCCGACTTTTTCATATACATAAAGTTTTCCGATGGAGTCGGCTTTTTTTAGCAGGTCAACAGGTGTCATTTTTCATTCTCCTTTTTTTCAGTCGTGCAGAAATCCGGTGAGGGGGGAGGAGGCACTGGCGGTCTCTCTTACCCGTCCCGTTTTGGCAAGGTATGCCGTTCTGCCTGCTTCTATGGCTTTTCTGAAGGCTTCTGCCATTGCGGGGATGTTTCCTGCGGTGGCGATGGCGGTGTTTGCCATTACTGCGGCGGCACCCATTTCCATTACCTCGCACGCCTGCGATGGCTTGCCTATGCCTGCATCAACTATTATGGGCAGGTCTATCTCATCAATGAGTATCCTTATGAAGTCTTTGGTGCAGAGTCCTCTGTTGGTGCCGATGGGTGCGGCGAGGGGCATTACTGCGGCGGCTCCTGCATTTACAAGGTCTCTTGCGGCGTTGAGGTCGGGGTACATATAGGGGAGGACCACAAAGCCTTCCTTTGCAAGGATCTCTGTTGCCTTGATGGTCTCGTAATTGTCGGGGAGGAGATATTTTGAGTCTCTGATGACTTCTATCTTCACGAAATCTCCGCAGCCAAGCTCCCTTGAAAGCCTTGCGATGCGCACCGCTTCCTCGGCGTTTCTTGCTCCCGAGGTATTGGGGAGAAGGGTCACGCCTTCGGGGATATAATCGAGGATATTTGCCGCTCCGCCGCTGTTTGCACGTCTGAGCGCAAGGGTGATCATCTGTGCGCCTGCGTTTTCCACTGCTGCTTTTATGAGGTCAAGGGAATATTTTCCCGAGCCTAAAATAAATCTTGAGGTGAACTCATGTCCGCCTAAAATAAGCTTATCTTCCATTTTTTTGATACTGCCTTTCTTTAAGTATTGGCGTGCCTAATCAGCCGCCGCCCATAAATTCAACTATCTCGATATCGTCCGAGGAGGCTATGACGGTCTTGTCATGATCTGCTTTCGGGAGTATCTCGCCGTTGTATTCGACTGCTATCCTGCCTGCATGGTAGCCTGCACTCAGGATATATTCGGAGAGGGTCTTTCCGTCCGCTTCGGGAACGCTTTTGCCGCAGATAACTGCCATTTTTTTATCCGTCCTTTCACATAAAAAATCAAAAAGGGCGCACGAAAGCCGGCACCCGCGGTGGTGCCCCCCTTCGTGCGCCTGCAATCATCATTACAAGTGACTCTTTTATTATATTATCACACTTTCTGAGTTTTGTCAAGTGATTTATTCCTCGAAAAGCTCACCGTCCACTATCCTTACGATGCGCCCTGCGTTCTGTGCCACATTCAGGTCGTGGGTTATCATAACGATGGTGTGTCCCTTTTCGTTAAGCTCACGGAAAAGCTTCAGTACTTCCTTTCCCGTTGCGCTGTCAAGGGCGCCTGTGGGCTCGTCGGCAAGGAGTATTTTCGGGTCCCCCACAAGGGCTCTGGCAATGGCTGCCCGCTGCTGCTGACCGCCCGAAAGCTCCGCAGGCTTATGGTCCATCCGCTCCCCCATTCCAAGCTGGATAAGCCTCTCTCTTGCGGTCATTTCCGCCTGCGCCGCCGTTTCCCCTCTGATAAGCAGGGGCATCATTACGTTTCTGAGAATGGTGTATTTTGAGATAAGGTGGTATTTCTGGAAAATAAAGCCGATGTACTCGTTTCTCACATCGGTGAGCATATTGTCGTTCATTGAATGGATCGCCTGACCCGAGAGGTAATATTCTCCCTCGTCAAAGCTGTCCATACAGCCGATTATGTTCATAAGGGTGGATTTTCCCGAGCCCGAGGGACCGAGGATCGCAAGAAATTCTCCCTCGTTTACCGTAAGGCTTATGCCTTTGAGGACGTTCAGAACATTCCCGCCCATTTTGTAGCTCTTTTTTATGCCGCTCATACGGATAACAGGCTCGCTCAATCAGCTCACCTCCGCTGCGCATACCACGCCCTGCTCGTTTACCGTCAGGGTGATAACGGTGCCTGCGGTGACGCCCGAATAGTCGGTGCTGCGTCCGCTGAGACCGTCTATGGGCATTCCTACGGGGAGAATGTACTGCGCTTCTTCACCTGTTTTCTGAACAGATGAGCCGCCCTTTCGTCCTCCCGATCTTCCGCCCATTTCGGGTCTTTCGCCGCCAAAATCGGGCTTTTCTCCGCCTCGCTCGGGCATTCCGCCTTCGGGAGGAGTGATATCGCCGTCAGGCATATTTCCGTCAAACTGTGGAGGTTCGCCGCCCATTTCCGGCATATCTCCGCCCTGTTCGGGAGCCTGTGCATTATCCGCAGAGACTGTTCCGAGAGCCAGGGTTATGCGGTTCCCTGTTATTTTGGTGACCTCTCCCGATACGGTCTTGTCCGTTTCCTTGGGGACATAGTTATTGACCGCCGCTGTTTCGGCAGGGAAATTTTCCCTTTCGTTATTCTCCGAGCAGCCCGAAAATGCTGTGCTGTACAGGGCGAGGACTGCAAGGATCAAAAATAAATTCTTTCTGTTCATTTTCAAAAATTCTCCTTAATTATTCGCTGCCCAGCGCTTCTATGGGTGTGAGCCTTGAAGCCTTGAGGGCGGGGTAAAATCCGAAAAGAGTTCCCGTTATCACCGCAAATACAAGCGATAATACTCCTGCCATTGCCACAGGCTCCGCTCTTGTTCCCGTAAGCTCCACCGCGGGGATAAGCACATAGCCGAGGCCGACTCCCACCGCTCCTCCGAAAAGGGCGATGGCTCCCGCTTCAAGAAGAAATTCTCCCAGGATAACGCCCTTTTTGCAGCCAAGCGCCTTCAGGAGACCGATCTCTCCCGTACGCTCCTTGACCGTTACGAAAAGCACATTCATTATGCCGATGCCGCCTACGATAAAGACGATGGACGCTACGGCGATAAGCAGGGTCTGGAGCGTGTTTGCCGATTTCTGCGCCGCTTCCATCTCGCTGCCTGCGTCGGTAACGGTGAACTTTCCGTCGGGATAATTCTGGGTAAGCACCGCTTCGATATTCTCCATTACGCTCTGTACTTCGTTTACGTCCGATGCGACTGCGGATATTTTCGGCTCTATACTGCTGCCGAACACGTATTTTTTCGCTGTGGAATAGGGGATGTATATGGCTTCATCGGGGCTTATTCCCGAGGAGACCGTTCCCATTGAGCTGAGAACGCCTATGACCTCGTAATTCTTTCCTTCGATGGAAACATAGTCCCCAGCTGCAAGATAAGCAGCTCCGAATATGCTCTGAGCGGTCTTGTAGCCTAAGACGCACACCTTGGAGCAGTCCTCCTCGGCGTCCTCGTCAAAAAAGCTGCCGTACTGCACTGTGAGGTTTGATATTTCCGCATACTCGGGGGCGACTCCCACCGCTGTATAGGTGGTCTCCTCTTCAAGGTCTCCGCCCTCTACTGCCGCATCTCCGCTGGCGAGTATGGATATGGACTCTATACCCGGAACTACTGCGGAAATGTCCTCCACGTCCTCCTCCGTAAGGGTCACGCCACCTGTTCTTGAGGGCTCAAAGGAGCCTTTTCCTCCACCGCTGCCCGAACGTCCGCCGCCTGAGGGCGCTCCTCCTCCGAAACTCGGCATACCGCCGCCCGAGGGCATCTGTCCGCCGCCGAAATCAGGCATACCGCTGCTGTTTCCGCCTCCGGGAGGGGCTCCGAAGCCCTGCATCATACCCTCCATTATGGCGTCTGCGCTTTGTCCTGCGGAGACCTCTATTGCGCCTGCGCTGAGGTTTTTGAACTGCTCGGCTACGTCCATCTTGCCCCCCTGTCCCACGGCTATGACAAGCACGATGGTGGCTGAGCCTGCCACTATTCCGAGAGAGGTAAGGGCGCATTTCGATCTGCTTGAAAATATATTTACAAATACCATTCGCAAAAGCTCTGAAAGCCGCATATGAGTGTCCTTCCTTCTTAGGGTTATTTTCCTGCAAGCTCTATCTCCGCAAGCACCTTGTCTCCTGCCAGAACGCCTTCTTTTATCTCAACGTATCTGCCGTCTGAGAAGCCTGTTACTACCTCTTTTTCGGTTATCTGACCGTTTTCATCGTACATTTTTACGTAGGAAACGCCGTCTCTGAAGGTTATGGCATTGACATTCGTGTACATAACATCGCTGACGCCGCCCTCGATAAAGGTTATCTCACCCGACATTCCCTCACGGACGTTAAGTCCGCTTTCGTCCTCAAGCTTTACGGTGACGGTGTATGTTACCGAGCCCGAGGAGCGGGCAGGCTCTGCGGAAATGGTGTCGATATGTCCGTCAAAGGTCTTGTTTTCGTATGCGGTAAGGCTGACGGAGCATTCCATATCCGTTTCAAGAGAGGTGATGTCCTCCTCGGAAACGGAGGCGGAGAGGTACACATATCTTGTGTCGAGAATGGTGATAAGGCTGTTGTTCGCCATAACACTGCTGCCTTCGGAGACGTTAACGGAGGATATCATACCGTCACATTCCGCATAAACTACGCCGTCATCGGAAACGCTCTCGCAGAAATCGTTATATTCCTCCAGAGCCTTGTCATAATTTTTCTGTGCCTTTTCCGTCTCGCTTTCGATGGAAGCGACGGTGCGGTCGTAAACTGCCTGTGCGGACTCTGCCTGCGCAAGCGCTGAATCTGCCTGCTGACGGGCTTTCAGAAGGTCGCCTTCCTCGCCTGCTGCGGCTGTTTCAATGGAAAGCTCCGCCTCGGCAATGCTGTCTGTGAGGGCGTCTATCCTCTCGTCAATGGTCTCATCGTCGTTCTGACCGTAAATTTCGGTGAAATCCGCTTTTTCGTCCTCGTACTGCTCACGGCAGTCGGAAACTTCCTCGTTAAATTCGTCAAGCTGCTTTTTGTATGCCTGAGTTATTTTTTCATGGGCGGAACAGGTCTTCTTAGCTTCGGATATCCTGCTTTCATATTCCTCTATCTTATCGCTTATCTGACTGTCAAGATTTTGGTAATAGCCCGAATATGCCACGTTTGCGGAGTTATAGGCATTGCTTGCGCTGTCAAGAGCTGCCTTTGCCTGGGAAAGCTTTTCGGCAAGGTCAGTGGCAGAACCGCTGCTTGATGACGTTCCCGAGCTGCTGTCCGAGCTGTTTTCGGAGGTTATGGTGATATCCGAATTGGAAGAAGCTTTTTCGTAATTTTCAAGGGCGGTCTCGTAGTCCTCAAGAGCCTTGTCATATGCCGCTTTTGCTTCCTCGTAGTTCTTTTTCAGCTCCGTCAGACGGTCGGAGGTATCGGATATCTTTTCGATGTATTCGTCATACTCGCTTTGTATTTCGTCAAGGACCGATGAATTTTCATCGTCTGTTTTCTGATAAGACTTGTAGATGTTTTCCATTTCCTTGTACTTTGCTTCATACTCTTCAAGCTTATCTTCGTATTTGCAAAGCTCTGCGTAGTCATCGGGATAGGTCTCTTTCATTGACCTGTATTCTTCAAGCTCCTTTTTCAGGCTCTCAAGCTGCTTCTCCGAGGACTGCTTTGATGCGCTGTTTTTTGTCAGGTACAGGTCATAATCCGTTTCGGCTGAGCTTCCGCTTGCAAGTGAGCTTTCAAGAGTCTGCTTTGCTTCAAGGAGCTTTGTGCTCCGGTCAAGCTTTGCGGCTTCAAGCTCCAGCTGCGCTGACTTTACTGCGCTTTCAAGCTCATATTTTGCCTCCGCTATATCCTCGGGGGAAAGCTTGAGCAGAGGGTCGCCCTCTTTTACGGTCCTGCCTTCCTTTACATATACCTCGTTTACCTCTGCTGAGCAGGGGAAGGTCACATATGTATGCTCGATGGAGACCGTTCCGCTTTCCTCGGCTCCCACGGTGATATCTCCCTTTGAGACGGTGTATTCGCGATAGCTTGTTTCTTCGCTTGCGTCTGCGGATGCCGAGGCTCCCGCAAATGCTGCCGCTCCCGCTCCTGCTGCAAGAAGAACGGCTGCTGCGGCTATGATATGCTTTTTATGGCTTTTGTTTGTTTTCACGGCTATCTTCCTTTCCATGTTTGTGATTTAAATGATAACCGCAAAAGCTTAAATCTACCTTAAAGCTTTATGCTTTTCACCAAACTTTCATAAAAGAAAAAGCAGCACTGTCGGAATAGTCCGATAATGCTGCTCTGAGAGAGTATGATATTTTCCTTAATTTTTCTGTGCGGTAACTGTTACCTGCGAGCTTCCCGAGGTCACTTCTATATATATCGTCTGCTCTGCTTCAAGCTCTAAGGTAAGCTCAAAGCCGCCCTCGGTATTGTCGGAGGTCGCAAGAGCCTCTGCAAAGCTTGAGGAGGAATAGACAGCGGCTATATCGTATCCGTCGCTTTCGGAGCGGAAGGTGTAGGAGCCTGCCTCGGGAGCGGTAAAGCCGCAGTACATTGCCTCGGTATCCTCGCTGTATGTCAGTACGGCAGGGGTCTCGGCAGTAAGCTCTGTCATATTCTCACTTATCATTTCACTGAGAATTACTCCGAAGGTATCTTCGAGAAGGCTTTTGTTCATAGACTCCGCTATCTTCGGGCTGCCCTCCTTGGCAAAGTACATATTCATGGATTCTTCCTCAAAAGCAAGAGCGGTCCTGATAAGATCGGTGTCCTCAGCTGTAAATTTCAGCACATCTGCTCCCAGGGTCTCCTCGTCTCCTGTAATGGTGATGCCGCTGTCGGAGGCTGTCCATGCTGCGGATGCGTTTTCGCCGTATGCGCTGATATCAACAGTCCCGCCGTCCTTGATATCCAGGATAAAGGAATTTTCGGCGGTAAGCTCCGATATCTCCATATCCTTCAGGGACATTGCCAGGGTTATTCCATCGGAGGTCATATCTGTGCTGATAAAATACCATTTTCCAATGAAGGAAAAATCGGAAGTATCTGCTTCAGGGACGCTTTCTTCCGTTTCAAAGGCGACAGGCTCGGCAGATGTTTCCGTAACATTCCCGGAGGAAACGGTCTCGGAGGAGGTATCCTCTGCCTTATTGTCTGAGCAGGCAGCAAGGGAAAAAGCCATTAAAAGTGCGGTTATCGCAGAAAGGGATTTTTTCATGGTAAGCTTTGCCTTTCAAGTTTATTTTCACATAACCTGTGAATTATTTATTGATATTGTAGCATATATGACTTGCTTTGTCAATGGATATTTATGCGTGGAGGGAAATGATAAATATGAAAATTCACAAAAAATGCCATGCTCGCCGATATTTCCGACAGTATTTGTATTGCAGAAAATGCTGCGAAGAGTTATAATAACAACAGAAAAAGTTTTTCGCCGGGGCTGCGGGATATGCTTGTCTTATATTTGACAAAATGGACTTTTTGTGGTATAATAAACTATTAACTGTCAAAGGATAGTAATATTAAAATATAATCAGAAAGGTTGTTTTAAAATGAACGTTATCGAAGCGGCAAGAGCACTCGGAAAGGCACTTCAGGAGGACCCCAGATATATAGCATATGCGGCTGCAAAGCTTGCAAATGACAAGGACGAGGAGCTTCAGAAGAATATCACCGATTTTAACGTGAAGAAGATGGAGCTCAACACGGAAATGGCTAAGGAAAACAAGGACACCGATGCCATTACGGCTCTCAACAACGAGCTCAACAGACTTTACGCTGCTGTTGTGACAAATCCCAAGATGATGGCTTTTGAGGCTGCAAAGTCCGATATGGACGGTATCCTCGACAGCATCAACTATATCGTTACCGCTGCCGCAAACGGCGATGACCCCATGACCTGCCCCGAGTCAAATCCCGTTTCCTGCACAGGAAGCTGTTCTTCCTGCGGCGGCTGTCATTAAAAGAGACAAGAGCTTTCAGAAGCAAGAAGCAAGAAATTCGGACGGCAAGCCGTCCGTCAGACTTGCTTTCTTGTTTCCTTTGGCGAGAAATTTTTTGAAAGGGAATGGTCGGAAGATGAACGTTGACCGCAGCACACTTTCTCCTATGATGCAGCAGTATTTTGACGTTAAGGACAGATATCCCGGGCATATCGTGTTCTTTCGTCTGGGAGATTTTTATGAAATGTTTTTCGATGACGCGGTGGTTGTCTCAAAGGCTCTCGAGCTTACGCTCACAGGCAGAGACTGCGGACAGGAGGAACGCGCTCCCATGTGCGGCATACCCTACCACAGCGCTGAGATCTACATAAAAAAGCTTATCGACTTAGGCTACAGGGTGGCTATCTGCGAGCAGATGGAGGACCCGAAGCTGGTCAAGGGGCTTGTAAAGCGGGACGTTATCAGGATAGTCACCCCCGGAACTCTCACCGAAAGCAATCTTCTTGACGACTCTAAAAATAATTTCATCGCAGCGCTGTACGTTCACGGGGGAGCGGCTTCCGTATGCTTTGCGGACATCTCCACGGGAACGGCGGAGCTTTTTACCCATAAGGACAAGTCTGCCGGTGAGCTTTCAGAGGCGCTTATCAACGAGATATCCCGTTTTTCACCTGCGGAGCTGCTTGTAAATTCCGAAGCGGCGGGACTTACTCAGGTGATGGATTTTATCCGCACGCGAATGGAGCTTAACGAAACGGTTCTTGAAGAGGACAAATTTGACAGGGAGCTTCATCTTGGCACTCTCCTTGCACAGTTTTCCGCCGAGAGCCTTTCGGATATGAATGTGGACGAAAGCGACAAATGCGCAGTTGCCGCCCTATGCGGACTTTTCTATTACATAAGCGACACCCAGCGCGCGGCGGTGGGAAGATTTACCGAGCTTGTTACCTATTCGGACAAGCGGTTTATGGAGATCGACCTTACCGCAAGGAGAAATCTTGAGCTTACCGAAACTCTGCGAAACAAGGAAAAGCGGGGCAGTCTCATCTGGGTCCTTGACCGCACCCGCACCTCAATGGGCAAGAGACTCCTTAAATCCTACATCGAGCAGCCTCTTTTGAAGCCTGCCGCCATTATCGACAGGCTGGACGCGGTTGAGGAGCTTTACAACGACCCCGTTTTGCAGGGAGAGCTGGGAGATGCCCTTGAGGGCGTTTACGACCTTGAGCGCCTTATGACGAGGGTGGTCTACAAGACTGCAAATCCCAGAGATATCAAGGCGCTTGCCCATACGGCTGAGCAGATGCCCCGTATCAAGGCTCTTCTCGGAAATGTAAGGACAAATCTCCTCAAAGGTCTTGAGGGGAAGCTGCACGAGCTGAAAGAGATAGCCGCACTTGTGGACAATGCCATTTCCGATGACCCTCCTCCGGTTGTGAAGGACGGGGGAGTTATCAAGGATGGCTTCAATGCGGAGCTTGACAGGCTCAGAGGCATTATCAAGGGCGGCAAGGGCATTATCGATGAGATAGAGGCAAGAGAAAAGGAAAAAACAGGTATTAAAAACCTCAAGATAGGCTATAACAGGGTATTCGGATATTATATCGAGGTCACAAAATCCTATTATGACCTTGTTCCCGCGGAATACATACGCAAGCAGACCCTTGCAAACTGCGAGAGATTTATCACCGACGAGCTGAAAAAAGCTGAGGAGGAAATTGCGGGAGCAAGCGAGAAAACTCTCGTGATGGAAGCGGAGATATTTGCGGAGGTGCGCGATTTTATCGGCTCAAGGCTCGCAGAGGTGCAGGAGACCGCTCAGGCTGCTGCGGCGCTTGACGTTTTCTGCTCCTTTGCGGAGGTATCCATGAGAAATCGCTATGTGAAGCCCGATATCGTAATTGACGGAACTCTCGACATCAAGGGGGGCAGGCACCCCGTTGTGGAGCAGATGATAACCGGCGAGATGTATGTTCCCAATGACGTTTATCTTGACACCGACAGCCGCAGAATGGCTATTATAACGGGTCCAAATATGTCGGGTAAATCCACATTTATGAGACAAACTGCCCTTATCGTCCTTATGGCGCAGATAGGCTGCTTTGTGCCTGCGGACAGCGCAAGGATATCCATAGTTGACCGCATTTTCACCCGTGTGGGAGCCTCCGACGACCTTACTGCGGGACAGTCCACCTTTATGGTGGAGATGAGCGAGGTGGCTGACATCTTGAAGCACGCCACCAAGCAGAGCCTTGTTATCCTTGACGAGGTGGGCAGAGGTACCTCCACCTTTGACGGAATAAGCATTGCAACGGCGGTGGCTGAATACATCGCAAACAAGAAAAAGATAGGCTGCAAGACCCTTTTTGCCACCCATTACCACGAGCTTATCGGGCTTGAGGGCAGGGTCGAGGGAGTTAACAATTACAGCGTTGCTGTTAAAAAGTACGGCGAGAGCATTAAATTTTTACGCAAGATAGTTGAGGGCGGCGTTGACGACAGCTACGGAATTGAAGTTGCAAAGCTTGCGGGACTGCCCAAGGGGGTTATTTCCCGAGCCAAGGAGCTGCTTTCCGAGATGGAAGCCGAAAAGTATGCTCAGAGCGGAGCCCCAAAGAAGCAGGAGGAAGAGCAGCAGATATCCTTCGGCTCAATGAAGGAAGAGCAGGTGCTTTCAAGGCTTCGTAAAACCAATCCCGACGAGTATTCGCCAAGAGACGCAATGCTTTTGCTGCAGGAGCTTTGCGATATGCTGAATGGGTAAAATAGAACGATAAATTATTCGGAGGTGAAAAAATGCCAAGGGTACACGTGCTTGACAAGGAGCTTGCGGAGCTTATTGCCGCAGGCGAGGTGATAGAACGCCCCAGCTCCGTAATAAAGGAGCTGGTGGAAAACTCCATTGACAGCGGCGCCACCGCCATTACGGTGGAAATAAAACAGGGGGGGATCACCTACATAAGAATAACCGACAACGGCTGCGGTATCGCCCACGAGGACGTGCCTGTGGCGTTTCTCCGACACGCCACAAGCAAGCTGAATGTAAAGGATGACCTTTCGAAGATACTGACTCTCGGTTTCCGCGGAGAAGCCCTTGCCTCTATCTGCGCCGTGGCGAAATGCGAGGTCATAACCAAGACCAAGGACGAGGAATACGGCACCCACTACATCATCGAGGGCACCGAGGAAAAGCTTA
>NZ_JBJERV010000075.1:0-1670 GCF_051882455.1 Huintestinicola sp.
TGATCTTAACGTGACCGTACTGACCCTTACCGCCGGACTGACGAGCGTACTTGTGATCAACATCAGCAAGCTTCTTGATAGTTTCCTTGTAAGCAACCTGAGGCGCACCAACGTTTGCCTCTACCTTAAACTCTCTGAGGAGACGGTCAACGATGATATCGAGGTGAAGCTCACCCATACCGGCGATGATGGTCTGACCGGTTTCCTCGTCTGTCCAGGTCCTGAAGGTGGGGTCTTCCTCAGCAAGCTTTGCAAGACCGATACCCATCTTCTCCTGACCTGCCTTAGTCTTGGGCTCGATAGCGAGCTGGATAACAGGCTCGGGGAATTCCATGGACTCGAGAATAATGGGGTGCTTGGGATCGCAGAGAGTATCGCCTGTGGTGGTGTTCTTGAGGCCTACACAAGCTGCGATATCGCCCGAATAAACGGTTTCGATATCCTTTCTGTGATTGGAGTGCATCTGAAGGATACGACCCATTCTTTCGGAGCCGTCCTTAGTTGCATTGAGAACAGTAGCGCCTGCGTCAACAGTACCGGAGTAAACTCTGAAATAGCAGAGCTTTCCAACGAAGGGGTCTGTTGCGATCTTGAATGCCAGAGCGGAGAAGGGCTCTGAATCGGAAGCAGGTCTGTCCTCTTCCTCGCCTGTCTCGGGGTTAACGCCCTTGATAGCGGGGATATCGAGAGGAGAGGGCATATAATCAACTACAGCGTCAAGGAGCTTCTGAACGCCCTTGTTTCTGTAGGAGGTGCCGCAGGTAACGGGAACGATCTTGTTTTCGATGCAGCCCTTGCGGATGCACTTCTTGATCTCCTCGACCGTGAGCTCCTCGCCCTCGAGATATTTTTCCATGATCTCGTCGTCCATCTCGGCAGCAGCTTCGACCATCTCATCGTGATACTTCTGAGCCATTTCCATCATATCTTCGGGAATGGGCTCGTCTCTCATATCCTTACCGAGATCATCGTAGTAGACCTCTGCCTTCATTTCAACGAGGTCGACAAGTCCCTTAAAGTCATCCTCGGAACCGATAGGAAGCTGAATGGGCACTGCGTTACACTTGAGACGGTCTTTCATCATGTCCACAACTCTGTAGAAGTTTGCGCCCATGATGTCCATCTTGTTAACGTAAGCCATTCTGGGGACCTGATATTTATCAGCCTGACGCCAAACGGTCTCAGACTGGGGCTCAACGCCGCCCTTTGCACAGAAAACTGTTACAGAACCGTCAAGAACTCGAAGCGAACGCTCAACCTCAACTGTAAAGTCAACGTGGCCCGGGGTGTCGATAATATTGATTCTGTGGTCTCCCCAGTGCGCTGTGGTAGCAGCGGAGGTGATGGTGATACCTCTCTCCTTCTCCTGCTCCATCCAGTCCATCGTAGAAGCACCCTCATGAGTCTCACCTATCTTGTAGTTGACACCCGTATAGAAAAGGATACGCTCGGTGGTGGTGGTTTTACCGGCGTCGATGTG
Organism: Huintestinicola sp.; assembly: GCF_051882455.1. Taxonomy (NCBI): domain Bacteria; kingdom Bacillati; phylum Bacillota; class Clostridia; order Eubacteriales; family Oscillospiraceae; genus Huintestinicola; species Huintestinicola sp. The sequence goes on from NZ_JBJERV010000075.1 coordinate 1,481, forward strand.
AGCCATGATACCAATATTTCTTGTTTTTTCAAGTGAACAATCTCTTGGCATAGCTTTTCCTCCAAAATTTAGCTGCGTTTATAACGTACTGCTTCGGCTTTAAGGCTCTGTTACCATCTGTAGTGAGCAAATGCCTTGTTAGCTTCAGCCATCTTGTGAGTATCCTCACGCTTCTTGCAAGCGCCGCCCA
>NZ_JBJERV010000076.1:0-6559 GCF_051882455.1 Huintestinicola sp.
AATAAAATTTTACAGAGAAATAAAAAAAATCGGTTGAAAACCGATCCATCATAGTGTATAATGTTAAAGTGCCTGTGTAAAACAAATAAATTTGCTTTACACCCTAAATTTAATCAGGCTCGATAGCACTCCATCACATAAGCTATGATGACAATCGCATACCTCTTCGGCATACGCTCAGCAGTGAAGGCTCCGCAGGCTTTCAGGGCTTCGGCAGTATCGCCTTTCTCCGAACGGTAAACGGCTGCGGTGCCTGCGAACGGATACTCATCTTTACTGCGCCTCTATCAGTTTATCAATGTCAATTATATAATATGTTTGCGATTTTGTCAATACCTGTTTGTAAATTTTTTGTCACTTTGAGGGGACTTTTTTATTTCCCGACGTATTTGAAAGGAAGCTGTTTGATTTGAAGAATATAAATATTGATCTTTTGGGCTTTGAAAGCAGAGAGGAGCTTGAGGGATCTATCTCGGAAAATATTTCGCAGGGGCAGGAAATATCCGTTCATCTGAAAAATATTTCCATAGCTCCCGAATGGGCTAAAAAGGCAGCGGAGGATATCAAGAATATGCCCGGTGTCCATACTGTTACCGAGCTTGATATCGAGACGATGAAACGCTCCGACTTTTGGTATGACCTTCCCGAGGAGCTTATCGCTCAGACTCCTGCTGAGCCGAGAAATTCCTCGCGGCTTATGTGCGTGGACAGGGAGAGCGGTGAAATTTCACACGACCGTTTTTATAATTTATGCAGTCATCTTAAAAAGGGTGATTTGCTTGTTATGAACGATTCACGAGTGCTGCCTGCCCGTCTTTACGGCGAAAAGGAGGGTACGGGCTCGTTTATCGAGTTCCTGCTTCTTGAGCAGAAGGGGGACAAGGTATGGGAGATACTTGTTCGCCCGGGAAAAAAGGCAAAGCCCGGAACGAAGTTCTCTTTCGGAAACGGCAGGCTGAAAGCGGAGATACTTGAGACTGTGGAGGGCGGCAACCGCATTGCGAAATTTGAGTGCGAGGGCAATTTCTTTACCGCTCTCGAGGACGTGGGACAGATGCCCCTGCCCCCGTACATCACCAAAAAGCTGGAGGACAAGGAGCGATATCAGACGGTTTATTCTCATGAGCTTGGGTCGGCGGCGGCTCCCACGGCGGGACTTCATTTCACAAAGGAAATGCTTGAAGAGCTTCACGAAAAGGGCATAAACACTGCGTTTGTCACTCTTCATGTGGGACTGGGGACCTTCCGTCCCGTTAAGGAGGACGATGTTAAGGGACACAAAATGCATTCGGAGCATTATCAGCTGCCAAAGGAAACGGCGGAGCTTATCAACAAGACCAAAGCTGAGGGCGGACGGGTCATTGCGGTGGGCACCACCTCCTGCCGCACTCTTGAGAGCGTTGCAAGCTTTAATAACGGCGAGATAAAGGAAGCCGAGGGGTATACGGACATTTTTATTTATCCCGGCTACAAATTCAAGGTCCTTGACGGGCTTATCACTAATTTCCACCTGCCCGAAAGCACTCTTATTATGCTTGTTTCGGCTTTTATGGGCTATGACAATACTATGAATGCGTACAAGGTGGCTGTGGAGGAGAAATACAGATTTTTCAGCTTCGGGGACGCTATGATTATTTTGTAATGGAGTGACAGTATGAAATTCAACTGCTATTGCGGATATGTATTTCACGATAATACGGACTTTCTGCGCTTTAAGGGACATATAACGGCAGATCAGGATCTTGAGGAGCTTGATAGTTCTGTGGAGCATTTTCAAATTTCTGAGAAAGAATATATAAATTCGCTGTGCAATATGAGGTGCATATATCAATGTCCGCGCTGCGGAATGGTTTTTATTGACAATGATGACGGGGAGTTTTCTGTTTTTGTCCCTGCAAAATATGTTGATATGAACAGGGTATCCGAAAAGGTTAAAGAAAGTCCCGAGGAGCATTACGGCGAAAACTGCCGCCTGCTTCAATCCGCACAGGGAGATATGTGGCGGGGGTGGATATACGGTGAATGGAATGATGAAAAAAGAGATTGGGAGGACGCTCCTTTGAGGGAAATTTCCATAAATCTCAATTCACGTGAATATGACGAGTACAATAAAAAGCACTATGACAGCCTTAATGAAATGAAAGCGGATTATATCAGGCTTGCAGATGAGCTTGCTCAGAAAGATCTTATTCGCTTTGCTCGGTTTTGGGTCAATGGAAAAGCTGTGACGGAGCTTTGCAGGGAATATTGATATTTTGTTTTGCAATGATCAGATTTTAAGCAAAGACTTGATTTTTTGTGTGAACAGTAATATAATAAATATAGGTCAGCTATTCATACAAGAATATTTCGGAAAGGCGGTCATTTTTATGAGTACCAAAGAGATAGTTACGAGTATGCTCGATTGTCTGAATGAAAAACAGCTTAATGGGATTATGGTATTGATAAGGAGCTTTATTGAGCCTAACGACGAGACTAAGGCGGCTATTGAAGAATGTGAAGCAATGCTTAATGACCCCAAGGCACGAAGATATAGATCGGTTGACGAGCTTTTTGAGGAGCTGTCCGCCTGAAATAAAAAATAACTGACAAGGAGCAGGAAACCAATAGCTTTTTCTTAGGTTCCCTGCTTTTTGTTTGAAAAAATAAAAAAGGAAATAACAACTATGTACACACTTATAAAAACCAACGGAAAAGCCCGCAGGGGTCAGTTTGAGACTGTTCACGGAACATTTCAGACGCCCTGCTTTATGAACGTGGGAACTGCGGCGGCTATCAAGGGCGGCATTTCCTCAATTGACCTTAAAAATGAACTCAAGTGTCAGGTGGAGCTTTGCAACACCTATCATCTTCACGTGCGCCCCACCGACAAGGTGATAAAGGAAATGGGCGGTCTGCACAAATTTATGAACTGGGACAAGCCTATCCTTACCGACAGCGGCGGATTTCAGGTGTTCTCTCTTGCTAAGCTTCGCAAGATAAAGGAGGAGGGCGTTTATTTCAACTCCCACGTGGACGGTCGGAGGATATTTATGGGCCCCGAGGAGTCTATGCAGATACAGTCCAATTTAGGCTCCACCATTGCTATGGCGTTTGACGAGTGCGTGGATAATCACATGGCGCAGATAACTCCCGATATGGACGAGCAGACCAAAAACAGGATAATCCGCAAGGCGTATGATTACTCGAAAAATTCCTGCGAAAGAACTACTCGCTGGCTGTACAGGTGCAAGGAGGAGATGGCAAGGCTTAACGCGCTTCCCGACACCATAAACAAGCACCAGCTCCTTTTCGGAATAAATCAGGGCTCGGTTTTTGAGGACCTGAGACTGAGGCATATGGAGGAGATAGCAAAGCTTGATATGGACGGCTATGCGGTGGGCGGTCTTGCTGTGGGCGAGCCTACCGAGGAGATGTACCGCATACTTGACGCTGTTGTTCCGGTCATGCCCGAGAAAAAAATTCGTTATCTTATGGGTGTGGGCACTCCGTCTAACATCATTGAAGCGGTGGCGAGAGGTATTGACCTTTTCGACTGCGTTATGCCCAGCCGAAACGCCCGTCACGCTACAATATTTACCCGGAACGGCATAATGCACGCCACAAACAAGTGCTATGAGACCGATTCGCGTCCTCTTGACCCCGAGTGCGACTGTCCCACCTGCCGCAATTTCTCCCGTGCATATATCCGTCACCTTTTCAAGGCGGATGAGCAGCTTGCAGGCAGGCTTGCGGTGGCGCATAATCTGTATTTCTACAACACTCTTATGGAGAAGATAAGAGAGGCTATTGACAATGACGAATTTGACAGTTTCAGGGCAAAGTATTCGGGGCTTCTGGCTTCGAAATTGGAAGATTGAATTGACATTCAAAATATATCAACAGAACATTCATCAAAATTCTTAAACAGTTAACAAAAAAGACTGATAATAAATTTCAAAATGTGGTAATATAATATTGCGTCAGGAAATATCCGGAAAGGAACCCAAAATGTACAAGCTTGTTATTTTCGATCTGGACGGTACGCTGGTAAATTCTCTGGAGGATCTGGGAAACGCCTGCAACGATGCACTGCAAAGGTTTGGCTATCCCGTTCATCCCATGGAGAGCTTCCGCTATTTCGTTGGGGACGGAGTGCCTATGCTTATCCGCAGGGCATTGCCCGAGAGCGACCGAACCGAGGAGAATATTTCAAGGGTCAAGGCTGTATTTGACGAAATATACGGAAAAAATTACGATGTATGCACACGTCCTTATGACGGTATCCCGGAGCTGCTTGAAAAACTGAAGGCAGATGGGATACTTATTGCCGTCGCTTCAAACAAGCCCGATAATTTTACTCAAATCATAGTTTCGGGAATGTTCGGTGATGTTTTCTCCTATGTTTCGGGCAAGAAGGACGGCTTTGAGAAAAAGCCAAGCCCTCAGATCGCTCTTCATATTATGGAAAAGCTGGGCGTTTCTCCCAAGGAGACTTTATTTGCGGGAGACTCGGCGGTGGATATGCAGACTGCTTTTAATGCAGGCTGCGACAGTATCGGCTGCCTTTGGGGCTTTCGCACTTTAAAGGAACTTGAGGATAACGGGGCAAAGTATATTGCAAAGACTCCTGAGGATATTTATTTCGCTGCCGCAAAAAAATAATTTTATCTCAATATCCCGCATTTTCACGTCGGGTGTCACGAGGTATCTTTCGGAGGTTCGCTTTATGAACGTACAGGATATCCATATGCAGTATATCGAGGAGGGCTTTGACGAGAACGGAGTCGTTAATAAATTCGATCTGAAGCTTCCCGAAAATTTCAGCTACGCTTACGATATTATTGATAAAATTGCAGAAACCGAGCCTGAGAGACGGGCTATGATATGGTGCGATGATGAGGGGCGTGAAAGAATATTCAGCTACGGCGAGCTTTCAAGGCTCTCAAACCGGGCTGCAAATATGCTCCTTGACCTGGGCGTTAAAAAGGGCGAGAGAGTAATGACTGTTCTCAAGCGCCACTGGCAGATGTGGATAGTTACATTTGCTCTCGAAAAGATCGGAGCGATACTAATCCCCGCCACCAATCAGCTTAAGAAAAAGGACTACGTTTACCGTTTCAGAGAAGGCGATATTGACCACATAATCGCAACGGGCGACGGAGACGTATGCGAAAATATAGAAGCTGCCTGTGCTGACTGCCCTTTGAAGCTGAAACTTATCGTCAAGGGCAAAAGAGACGGCTGGATTTCCTTCGATGACAAGCTTGAATGCTATTCCGACAGTATTGAGCGTATTCCCACAAATGTTGATGATGACTGTCTGATGTTCTTCTCTTCGGGTACTACGGGATATCCCAAGATGGTCATTCATTCCCACCGCTACAGCGTTTCCCACATTCCCACAGCTAAATACTGGCACCACCTTAACAAGGACAGCCTGCATCTTACGATTTCCGAAAGCGGCTGGGGTAAGTTTTTCTGGGGCAAGATCTACGGTCAGATGGCGCTGGGCGCTACGATAATGACCTATGATTTTACAAGATTTGTTCCCGGTGATGTGCTTCACATAATCGAAAAATACAAGGTAACAAGCCTTTGCTGTCCTCCCACGATGTACCGTTTCTTTATTAAAGAGGGTATGGAGGGTCACGATATTTCCTGTCTCGAGTATGCTACCACGGCGGGTGAGGCTCTTAATGCCGAGGTGTATGACCGCTTTAAAGAGATGACGGGACTTTCACTGATGGAGGGCTTCGGTCAGACCGAGACAACGCTTATTATCGGCAATCCTTACGGCTCCGTATCGCGCTCCGGCTCCATGGGCAGGGCAATGCCTATGTTTGATGTCATAATTGCCGATACTGAGGGAAATGAGGTGCCCGACGGCACTACGGGTGAGATATGCGTTCGTCTGAAAAAAGGCGTTAACAATGGTATTTTCAAGGGCTACTATAATAATCCAGAGGCGAATGAAAAGGCGTTTGCCTTCGGACTTTATCACACGGGAGATACTGCATACAGAGATCCCGACGGATATTTCTGGTATGTGGGACGTATCGATGATGTTATCAAATCCTCGGGATATCGCATAGGTCCTTTTGAGATAGAGTCTATCTTAATGGAGCACCCTGCCGTTCTTGAGGCTGCTATTACAGCTGCGCCCGACCCGATCAGAGGTCAGGTGGTCAAGGCAACTATTGTTCTGACCAGCGAATACAGGGGCAGGGGAGATGAGGCTCTTGTGAAGGAGCTGCAGAATTATGTAAAGGCAAACACCGCTCCTTACAAATATCCGAGAATAATTGAATTTGTTGATGAGCTTCCCAAGACCATTAGCGGCAAAATTCGCAGGGTCGAGATAAGGGAAAAGGATGGTATAAATTCATAAAGATAAATCGCTTTCGGCTTTTGGGTCGGGGGCGATTTTAATTTTCATGTAAGATAACCGGGTTTTGAATTAAGGCGATTGAGCAATATGCATTATTATAGAAGCGTAATAGAGATGAATATAAGACTAATTTACCAAACCTAAAAAATAAGTCGAAAAAAGCTTGACAAACGAAGGTGAGTGTGGTAA
>NZ_JBJERV010000077.1:0-6505 GCF_051882455.1 Huintestinicola sp.
GAACGGTTAAGACCCAGCACCTCTGAGCCTAATGTGATAAAGCACAGCGCACCCAGCACCGCCACGGAAATTACCAGCGTCACCATTATAAGTGCAAAAGCAAGCCTTCCGTGAGTTTTCTTCTTACGCTTTCTGGTCTGACGCTTTTCCTTGAGTCTCAGACGTTCCTGCTCTCTTTGCTCCTCGAGCTCCTCGTCATCAGGCTCGTCCTCTTCGTCCTCGTCCTCGGACACATCTTCCTCAGCTTCTTCCGCTTCAAAAATGACCACTTCTTCGGAAGGGGCTTCATTTTCTTCGGGAACCTCTTCGGGGATTTCCTCGGGCGCAGAAGCTTCTTCGGAGACATCTTCCTGTGCGTTCACCTCTTCGGCGGTCTTTTCATCTGCCGTATCGTCAGTGCCGTTTTTTCTGTTTGTAAGTTCGTCAAGCATTGAGTCAAATTCCTTATCGTCCATCTTGTGTCCTCCTTTCCTTTGTTATCCTGCGCAGATATTTTTCCGTAACAAGGCAGTCTGCGCCGATGTCATACCTGCCGTGGATAAGCTCGTTGCAGGTGCAGGAGCAGTAGCATATGCCCATTTTGAAAAGTCTCGGGTGGGCGGAAAGAAAGCGGTCGTAATAGCCCTTTCCGTAGCCCAGCCTGTAGCCCTGCATATCAAAAGCAAGCCCGGGGATAATGCATAATGCGGTCTCGAAAGCATACGCCTTCACACATTTCGAGGGAACAGGCTCAAGCACGCCGAAGGAGCCTTTTTCCAGGTCGTCCTCGCTTTTGATGAAATAAAAATCCATATCTCTCGTTCCGTCAATGCATCGGGGAACAGCCACGCGCTTTTTGTCCTCAAGAGCCTTGTGTATAAGCTTCATAGTGTCCACCTCTATCTCGGTGGAAACATAGGTAAGTATGATAGAGGACTGCTTATAGGCGGAGCTGGCGATAATTCTCTCAAAGATACCGTTGTCACGCTTTTCCTTCTCCTCGGGAGACATTCCGCTGCGCACAGCCTTGCACTGGGTCCTCAGGTCTTTTTTGTACTCTCTGATGTCGGTCACATTTTCCGACGGCATAGGGATTATTTTGTCCATACTATATTTCCTGCCAGCTTCTCCGCAGCAGCATTGTCAATAAGTGCGCTGATAAGCTCATAGGAAAATTCCAGAGCAGCGCCTGCGCCTCTTGCGGTAATAATATTGCCGTCTCTTACGGCGGGAACTGTGAGCACCTCTGCACCTCTGAGAGCGTTCTCAAAGCCGGGATAGCAAACAGCCTTCCTGCCCTTGAGAAGTCCCATTTCGCCAAGCACCGAGGGGGCGGCGCAGATAGCTCCAATGAGGATATTCCTGTCACTGCAGAAACGTATAAGCTCAGCCACACGTGCATTTGCGGCAAGATTTTTCGTTCCGGGCATACCTCCGGGAAGGACTATCATCTCAAGCCCGTCAGTGACTGTCTCATCAATGGTAATGTCGCAGGAAACGGGGATATTGTGGGAGCCTGCAACGACCTTTCCCGTAACGCCCACGGTAATGACCTCCTTGCCGCAGCGGCGGAGCATATCTATGGGAGTGATGGCTTCCGTTTCCTCAAAGCCCTGTGCAAGAAAAACGTATATCATAAAATTTCAGTTCCTTTCTGTTAAAACATTATTTAAAACGCACCGTGTGCTTTTCTATCATAAAGGCAGGGTGATAGGAGCGCTTTGCCTTGCGAAGCCCCTCAATGCCCAGATCCTCCTCGCGGTTGATGTAGGAAAAGCCCTTTCCCGCCGAAGCGGCAAACATCTGATTTATGGCAGGATATGCGCCGTCAAGAGAAGCCTCCGCCTTTTCGATGTGAACGCCCAGGGTGTCGCTGTTTATCCGCTCGCCGATGGTGAAAGCGGCAATTTTTCCGTCCACCCTGAGAACGCCTCCCGTAAGTCCCAGAGCGTCAAAATTCTCAAAATAAGTGTTTATGGCAAACTGCTCGCAAACCTTTGACTTATCATCGTATGCGCTGTCGCGGTTGTAGGTCTGCACCGCATAGGAGATGCAGTCGTCAAAATCCTTTTCGGTAAGGGGCTCGTAGGAATAGTCCATAGCAAGGAGCTTTTTCAGATGATTGCGCTTGCCGTGATATTTTTTTCCTTTAAGCTCTGCCAGGTCGGAGACGCTGTAAACATAGTCCCAGCCGTCCTCGTCCGCCTCGATATCGTAACTGTCCTTTGGGAAAAGCTCCTCGAAAAGCCCGAATTTATCGGGAGTTACAGAGCCTATCACAAGGGGATATCCTCTGCTTTCGGAGTATTTTTTCATCTCCTCAAAGACCTCTTTGTAATCGCCGCCCCCCGCAGGAAAGGTGAAATACAAGCCATCAGTTTCGGAGCAGGAAATATAAAAATCCTTGTACCGTGTTATCTTCGTGTTGTACATTCTCCGCCACGCCATATTGTTGGCAAAGCAGTATTCGCAGCCCCGGAAATCGGAAATTCGCAGGAGCCTTTCGACCCAGGGCTTGTCGGAAAGCTCAATGACCTTAAAACTTAACATCAGATGACCTCGTTTATCTCAGAAAGAAGCATACCCGTTATCTCCTCGGGGGAATATTCCCTGCCGTCCTCGGAGCATACGCTCACCACGCTCCAGCCGCGGTGCTTTGCGGCATACAGAGCGCACTTTCGGCACATTTCCATATATGGGATATTGCCCTCGTGGATATCCTTTCTGCTTTCATCGCCGCCATATCGCATTGACAGCCTTTTCTGGGAAAGGCTCACGGGTATGTCAAGAATTATGGTTTTATCGGGACGGGGAAGCCCCAGCTTATCATATTCGTAATCCTCAAGCCATATGAGAAAATCGTCCCATTCATTTTCGGGGAGCTTTGACATCTGGTGGATAGCGTTGGAGCAGACATATCTGCTTGCAAGTATCACACCGCCCTTATTATATGCGTCCTCCCAGTAAAGCTTGAAGCTTGCATATCTGTCGGCGGCGTAAAAGGTGGACGCCGCATAAGCGTTCACATCGGCTGCATTTTTTGAAAACTCGCCGTTTAAATACATTTTGACAAGCGTCGCAGAGGGCTTGTCGTATTCGGGAAAGCTGATGCCCGTCACATCGTGATCATCGGAGAGGATATTTTTCAGTATGTCAAACTGAGTGGATTTTCCGCTGCCGTCCAATCCGTCAATGACTATGAGCCTGCCCTTTTCTGAATTGTTCATTGCCAAAAGTCCTTTGCTTATTTTTTGCGCCCCGCAGAGCGCAGTAATACTCAATTTATATTATATCACATTTTTTTCGTCAGTACAACAGGTTTTGCGCTTTTTTGTGTAATTTTGCGGAAAATTAAAAAACTGCCGCAGCCCTGCGATAAAACGCCGCCCCGCTCTCATGGGGAAAGCGCTTCAAAATAATTGACAACCATCAGCAGATGAGCTATAATATAAATACAATTATATTTCAGGAGGTACACCGGAATGCAGGAATGGGAAAAAATAATGGACGAACGCTTCGGGTATGACAACATCATAGCCCTTGCCACCTCGGAAAATGACCGCCCCTATGTCAGGTCGGTCAACGCATATTATGAAAGCGGCTCATTTTACATGATCACCTATGCCCTCTCGGACAAGATGAAGCAGCTTGAAAAAAATCCCGTCGCCGCCATATCGGGAGAATGGTTCACCGCCCACGGAACGCCCGAAAATATGGGTTTTATCGGCAAAGAAGAAAACCGCCCCACAGCCGAAAAGCTGAGAGCGGTCTTTGGAGAATGGATAGATAACGGACACGTGGATTTTTCCGATGAAAACACAATAATCCTTCGGATAAAGCTCACCGACGGCATACTTTTTTCAGAGGGAAAAAGATTTGACATCGACTTTACAAAGGTTTACGGCTGATATCAGCCCCTTGCCTCCCAGATGTATTCATCGGGAGAGGTAAAATGCTCTCCCCTTTTAAGTGCAAGTATCTCGGCGGAGCAGGTATGTATGCACTGCCTTATTACCTCATCGGCATTTTCCGCCGAGAAATATTTCTCGTTCCCGAGATATTCATCTTGCATATCCTTTTCCATATCAATGAGAAAATCTCTTGTCTCAAAGGGATATATCCTGTTTATCTCCTCTCTGTCCAAGCCTTCGGGAGCTATGGGCAGGGAGGAGATGTTGTATTTTTTCACGATATATCCGTTAACGCTGTGATAATCCTTATAAAGCCGCGGCAGAAAGCCCTCTCTGCCCCTCATTTCAAGCAGTCCCAGACCATAGTAAATGTATTTTCGGAAAATGCAGTCCTCGATAAGATGAAGATAGTAGCCGAGGTACAGTTCATCTGTGTGTATCTTCTCCTCAAACTCCGAGTAAAAGAGAGAAAAATCCATCACCTTGTGAAGCTCGTCGGTCATACGGTCATAATGGGTGCCTGCGGTTTTCTTGTCCCCCGTAATTACGGTGTCGGGGAGCAGCATTCCCACAAGAAAGCGGTCTCTGTCATTTATTTCACATACCCTGCAAAGCTCTATTCCCATTGCAAGGTGCATTATTCTTGAAGCCATATTTACGACCTTCCCTTCGTAAGGCAGGCTGAGCCTGCAGCCGCTCGTTATACGATTTGTCAAGCTGATATTATCTATCGGCGCGGAAACAAAGCAACCGCCCCGCACAAACCGACAGCGCGACCTCGCCGCGGGGCGACCCCCGCCGCCGCGGGTCGTCACCCGCCAAATTCCGATATGTCGAGCCAATACAAAACCTATCGGCGCGGAGACAAAATAACCGTCCCACACAAATTCACAGCGCGACCTCGCCGCGGGTCGTCACCCGCCTCTGAAAGCCGTGGGCGGCATACCCGCATACCGCTTGAAAACGTGACCGAAATAACTCTTGTCCTCATAGCCCACCCGCCTGCCAATTTCCGCAACGGGCAGCTCGGTGTAGGCAAGAAGCTTTTTTGCCTCTCTTATGCGAATGGCGGCAATGTATTCAAAGGGGCGCATACCTGTTTTGCGTTTAAAGAGGGTGCAGAAATATTCCCGTCCCACTCCCGAAAGCTCCGCCAGCTCCTCAAGGGTGATATCCGAGGAATAATTCTTGTCGATATGCTCCATTGCGGGAGTGAGGATATCCCTGTTGTCATCGTTTTCCCCCCGGTCGCCCGAAGCGGAGAAATACAGCTCGTTTATCATCTCGCAGAGCAGAGAGGAGGCGCGGTGTATGCAAAGCTTATCCTTTGTCCTGATAATTCCCGAGCAGCGATGGAAAATATCCTCCAGCAAGATCAGCGATGAAAGCTTTACGGGTGCAGAGCCGTCAAAGCCGTAATAATCGAGCACAGAGTCTATCCCCTCCCCCGAAAATATGACCCAGCTGAGCCCCCAGTCGCTGTCATCTGCCGAGAAATATTCGTGAGGAATGTCTCTGGGAAGAACGGCAGCCGTTCCCAAGGGAAGGGAGTATTCCTTGCCCCGACAGCGAATTATCCCGCTGCCCGAAACGGTGAACATAAGCTGGTGGACGCACATTCCCTGCTCTCGTATCATATGCTCCTGACTGTCGCAGGTGCCGATACCGCAGACCACGTAGGGAAGCCTTACCTCCTCGGTATTGTAAGGATACTCCGCAAAATTCATCTATCTCACCCCAACCTTGTGAAAACGGCTCCGGCAGACTGCGCCGAAGCCGTTAAATTTATATGCGGTCAATTACAGCTTGATAATTACCTTGCCGCTTGCTGTAGGATTAACTGTTACAGCCTCGCCGCCTGCTACCTTAACAGAGAAGCTCTTGTCGGTATTTGTGTAGGATACCTCAACGCTGTCGCCGTGACGGACTGCGGATATCTCGAATACCTCATTAGCGTCTGTGTCGTAAACCTTTGCAGAGGTCTGAACGCCCTCCTCTGGAGCATAGATAACGAACTCTGTGCCCTCAAGATAATCATACTCGAAATCTCTCTCGAACTTGCCGTAGCCGATGATGCAGTTGGGCTTAGCAAGGCAGGGCAGACCGAAGTAATCGTACTTCTGAGTATAGAACTTGCCGCCCTCGTATACCTGACCGCTGATGATGTCGGTCCATGTTCCTTCGGGAACGTAAAATTCCACAGTACCCTGATCGTTCAGGATAGGAGCAACGAGGATATTCTCGCCGAACATATACTGCTTGTCAAGAGTAAGGCAGGCAGGCTCGTTTGCGAAGTCAATGACCATAGCTCTCATCATGGGAACACCTGTGATGTGGGTCTTGACAGCCTGTGCCCAGATGTAAGGCATCAGCTTGCCCTTGAGCTTTGTGAAGAAGCGGAGAACGTCAACGCACTCGGTGGAGCCGTCCTTATCAAAGAGCCAGGGCACACGGTAAGAGGAGTTTCCGTGGAGACGGGAATGAGTGGAGAAGAGTCCGAATGCAGCCCATCTCTTGTAGATGTCAGCAGGAGCGGTAGCCTCAAAGCCCGACATATCGTGGCTGAAGAAGCCGAAGCCCGACATACAGAGGGAAAGTCCGCCTCTGATAGTCTC
>NZ_JBJERV010000078.1:0-6453 GCF_051882455.1 Huintestinicola sp.
GAGGATCTCAAGGAAGAGTTCATTCAGGATTACGTTTATCCCACCGTTCAGGCAGGCGCGGTTTACGAGGGCAAGTACCTTCTCGGTACCTCCTTTGCACGTCCCATCATCGCCAAGAGAATTGCCGAGATAGCTATCAAGGAAGGCGCTGACGCTATCTGCCACGGCTGCACAGGCAAGGGCAATGACCAGGTAAGATTTGAGCTTGCTATCAAGGCTTTCGCTCCCGATATGGCTATCATCGCTCCCTGGAGAGAATGGTCCATCAAGTCCAGAGACGAGGAGATCGACTACGCCGAGGCTCACAATATCCCCCTCAAGATAACAAGAGAGACAAACTACTCCAAGGATAAGAACATCTGGCACCTTTCCCACGAGGGTCTCGACCTTGAGGACCCCGCAAACGAGCCTCAGTACAACAAGGACGGCTTCCTTGAGCTGGGCGTTTCTCCCGAAAAGGCTCCCGACAAGGCTACATATGTTACCATTCACTTTGAAAAGGGCGTTCCCACAGCTGTTGACGGCAAGGAAATGAACGGCGTTGAGCTGGTTTCCGCTCTCAACAAGCTCGGCGGCGAGAACGGCATCGGTCTTGTTGACCTTGTTGAGAATCGTCTCGTTGGCATGAAGTCCAGAGGCGTTTATGAAACTCCCGGCGGAACTATCCTCTACAGAGCTCACGAGGCTCTCGAGACTCTCTGCCTTGACAAGGAGACTGCAAGGATCAAGTCCTATCTTTCCATCAAGTTTGCCGATATCGTTTATAACGGTCAGTGGTTCACTCCTCTCAGAGAGGCTCTTTCCGCTTTCGTTTCCGAAACTCAGAAGACTGTAACAGGCGATGTTAAGCTCAAGCTCTACAAGGGCAACGTTATAAACGCAGGCATCACATCTCCCTACACCCTCTATGATGAGGAAGTTGCCACATTTGACGAGGATCACGTTTACGACCAGTCCGACGCAGGCGGATTTATCAACATCTTCGGTCTCCCCACCCACGTTAAGGCTAAGCTTGACCAGAAGAGAGGAAAGTAATTTCCCGATATCAACAAATCAATATCACCATTGTGTTATGCCCGAAACACACCGTTTCGGGCATTGCACTTATTTCGTTTTTAATGCAATTCGTTTTTAAAGTAATTCAGAGTAGAACAGAAAAAGCTTGGAATAATAACAGAAAAAACCGTATAACGGTTTTGAAGAAAGGACGCACAAATTTATGAGAACTCTTAAAAAAGGAATATTATCCCTGCTGCTCGGGGTGCTTATGCTTTCCCTCGCAGCCTGCGGCGGTGAAGATAAACCCGATTACGAAAAGCTGAAAACCGATATCGTCGGAATATGGTGCGATATCGAAGGACCCGAGTATTACGAAAACAACGGCAATCCCTACTATCAGCTTTACGAATTTACCTCGGACGGAAAAATGGCATATCATCAGATAACTCAGACGCTTGCAACATATTACGATTACCAGTATGAGCTGAGAGACAATTTCCTGGATATCGACGGACAGATGTGCAAGGTCGGCGTGGAGGATGATGTCCTTACCCTGACAAATAATAACGGCGATACCAGACTGCGCCGCATGAGCGTGGAAGAGGTCTGCAATTTCGGCGTGGTATATCTCGACAGCGGCAACTATAACAAGCAGCTTGAATACACCGACTTCTTCACCATCAACTGGCCCGGTGCGGCTTCGGCGGAAACAGACGCCTCTGCCGCTGCGGAAGCAGCAGAGTCTGCCGAAAGCACTGCTTCGTAATCCCCCATGACATGAACTGAAAGGAATGATATAAATGGCAAAGATGTGGGCAGGACGTTTCTCTAAAGAGGTGGACGAAAAGGTCAATGACTTCAACTCCTCCATTTCCTTTGACTGCCGTATGTACAGGCACGATATCAAAGGCTCAATGGCGCACGCAAAGATGCTCGGCGAGCAGGGCATAATCGCCCCCGAGGAAAGCGAAAAGATAATCAAGGGTCTGGAAGGGATACTTTCCGACCTTGACAGCGGAAAGCTGAGCTTTGACCCCAACGCCGAGGATATCCATATGTTCGTGGAGCAGGTGCTCACCGAACGTCTCGGAGACACCGGAAAGAGACTTCACACCGCGCGAAGCAGAAACGACCAGGTGGCTCTGGATATCAAATACTATCTCAAGGACGAGTGCGACGAGATATCAAAGCTTGTTTATGAGCTTATCGAGACTATCATCGAGACCGCTCAGGAGCATTATGATACAGTAATGCCCGGCTATACCCATCTCCAGAGAGCCCAGCCCGTAACCTTTGCCCACCACATAATGGCATATGCCCGGATGCTCACAAGAGATCTTGGCAGACTTGCCGACTGCAAAAAGCGTATGGACAGAATGCCCCTGGGCTCCTGCGCCCTTGCGGGAACAACATATCCTCTTAACAGAAAAAGAGTGGCGGAGCTGCTTGAGTTTGAGGATATCACCTATAACAGCCTTGACGGCGTTTCAGACAGGGACTACTGCATAGAGCTTGCAAGCGCGATATCCGTTCTTATGATGCACCTTTCAAGATTTTCCGAGGAGATAATCATGTGGTGCAGCTGGGAATTTAAGTTTATCGAGCTTGACGACGCATATTCCACAGGCTCCTCCATAATGCCCCAGAAGAAAAACCCCGACATCACCGAGCTTATCAGAGGCAAGACGGGCAGAGTCTACGGCGACCTTATGACCCTCCTCTCAATGATGAAAAATCTTCCTCTTGCCTACAACAAGGATATGCAGGAGGACAAGGAAGCCATATTTGACGCCGTTGACACCGTTAAGCTCTGCCTTTCCACCTTTATCCCCATGTTCAGAACCATGACCGTCCTAAAGGACAATATGAGAAAGGCTGCGGCAAAGGGCTTTATTAACGCCACCGACTGCGCAGATTACCTTGTTAAAAAGGGAATGCCCTTCAGAGACGCATACAAGATAACGGGAACTCTCGTTGCACGCTGCATTGATCTGGGAACCACTCTCGAGGATCTTGATATCAAGGAATACAAGCGCCTTTCCGATGTGTTTGACGAGGACGTTTACAAGGCTATCAACCTTGAGACCTGCGTAATGCAGAGAAACGTGGACGGCGGTCCCGCTCCCGAGGCTGTGGCAAAGCAGATAGAGCAGCTCAAGACTGAGCTTCGTGATTACAAATACTGAGCATTGAGGTAAAGTAAAATGTCATACAAAATTTTCATAGACGGCAAAGAGGGAACAACAGGACTTCGCATTGCCGACCGTTTCAAAAACAGGAGCGACATTGAGCTTCTGGAAATATCCGAGGAAAAGCGCAAGGACACCGAGGAGAGAAGGAAGCTTATAAACTCTTCGGACTACACCTTCCTCTGCCTGCCCGATGCGGCAGCAATTGAAGCTGTTTCCCTGGTTGAAAACGACCACACAAAGATAATCGACGCCTCCACCGCTCACAGAACAAACCCCGCATGGGTCTACGGTCTCCCCGAGCTTTCAAAGGCGCAGAGAAAGGCTGTTGCGGCTTCAAAGAGGACTGCGGTCCCCGGCTGCTATGCCAGCGGATTTAACTGCCTTATGTACCCCATGGTAAAATCGGGAATGATCGCCCCCTACCACCCCGTTATCTGCCACGCAGTATCGGGCTACAGCGGCGGCGGCAAGAAGCTTATCGCAAGATATGAAGCCGAAAACAGAGAATCCGAGCTTTCGAGCACAAGAGCATATTCTCTGGGCAAGACCCACAAGCACGTCAAGGAAATGATGGCTGTATCGGGACTTTCCTATCCCCCCATATTCTGCCCCTCCGTGGGAGATTTCTACAACGGAATGGTCGTTACCGTTCCCATTCATCTGAGAACAATGGCAAGAAAAGCCACTCCCCATGACGTATGGGAGATGTTCGCGGAGCATTACGAGGGCGAGAGATTTGTTAAGGTAATGCCCTTCGGCGCAGAGGGAATGCCTGAGGAAGCAGAGCTTTTCTCCAACACTCTTGCGGACACCAATATGCTTCAAATATTCGTTTACGGCAACGACGACCACGTTCTCCTCTGCTCAAGACTTGATAATCTGGGCAAGGGCGCTTCCGGTGCGGCTGTTCAGTGCATGAATATCATGATGGGCATTGACGAGGGTACAGGATTAGAATAAGGCAGGCGGTACGTCAATGAGTAAGTATGATAAGCTGTTCATACAAATACTGAGCGGAACCCAGGATAACAATATATCATTCGGAGATTTGCAGAAAGCATTAACTCTTCTTGGTTTCGTTGTGAGAATTAAAGGCGACCATTTTATTTATACAAGAGAAAATGTTGAGGAGATAATCAACATTCAGCCTAACGGAAATAAGGCAAAGCCGTATCAAGTTAAGCAGGTAAGGAATATTATACTCAAGTATAAAATGGGAGGTAATCTTAATGCATAAATATGAAGTGATAATCTACTGGAGCGAGGAGGACAACAGCTACATTGCCGAAGTTCCCGAGCTTGCAGGCTGCATGGCAGACGGAGAGTCTATGCTTGCCGCTCTCGAAAACGTCCACGTTGTTATAAACGAATGGATAGAGACAGCCAAAAGCCTCGGGCGCGAAATACCTCAGCCCAAGGGCAGACTTGCATATGCATAAAAGGTGATATTATGACACATTCCCAACTTCTCTCCTACTGCCTCCAAAAAAAGGGCGCCTATGAAGATCACCCATTCGGAGAAGGCTGCACCGTAGTGAAGGTAAAAAAACGGATATTTGCCCAGCTTTTTATGCTCAAAGGGGAACCGATGCTCACCTTTAACGGGGATATCCCCACAGGCGAATTTTACCGCACTATGTTCCCCGATGATGTAAAACGAGGCTATCACTGTCCCCCCGTACAGCAGCCCTATTTCAATACCGTAAACCTGTCGGGCACCGTTCCCGACGAGGAGCTGCTGCGAATGATAGACGGGTCATATCAATATGTAGTTTCAAAGCTTACAAGAAAGGCTCGTGAAGAGCTTATGAATGATAAATAATCTTAAATAAAAGAAGGTCACTGATATGGAATTTAAGACAATTGAAGGCGGCGTATGTGCCGCAAAGGGATTTAAGGCAAGCGGAGTTTACTGCGGCATAAAGGAAAATCCCACCAAAAAGAACGATATTGCCATGGTCGTATCGGACGTTATGTGCAATACCGCAGGGGTCTACACTCAGAACAAGGTCAAGGGCGCACCTGTAATAGTTACCAAGAAAAACCTTGAAAGATCCGGCGGAAAGGCGAAGGCTGTCATTGTTAATTCCAAGAACGCCAACACCTGCAACGCCGACGGCGAGGAAAAGGCAAATGAAATGTGCCGCCTTACCGCAGAGGCTCTGAATATCAAGCCCGAAGAGGTAGTAGTTGCATCAACAGGCGTTATCGGACAGATCCTTCCCATCGAGCCTATCGTTAAGGCAGTACCTCAGCTTGCAGAGAAGCTTTCCTATACGGGAAATATCGAAGCTGCGACCGCAATTATGACCACCGACACCGTTAAAAAGGAATATGCCGTTGAATTTGAGATAGGCGGAAAGACCTGCCGTATGGGCGGTATGGCAAAGGGCAGCGGAATGATCCACCCCAATATGGCTACCACCCTTAATTTCATCACCACCGACTGTGCAGTCTCCGTTCCAATGCTTCAGAAAGCACTTTCGGAGATAGTAAAGATCACATATAACTGCCTTTCCGTAGACGGCGACCAGTCCACCAACGACACCTGTATGCTCATGTCAAACGGACTTGCGGAAAATCCCGAGATCGATGCCGAGGGAGCAGATCTTGACACCTTCAAAGCCGCACTCTATCAGGTAATGGCAAACCTCACCCGTATGCTTGCCAAGGACGGCGAGGGTGCAACAAAGCTTCTCACCTGCATATGCTCGGGGGCACCCGACCTTGACACCGCAATAATCGTGGCTAAGAGCGTTATCCGTTCGCCGCTTTTCAAATGCGCAATGTTCGGCTCGGACGCAAACTGGGGACGTATCCTCTGCGCCATTGGCTATGCGGAAGCGGATTTTGATATAAACAAGGTGGACGTTTCCCTTGCTTCCAAGGCAGGAAAGATCGATGTCTGCAAAAACGGCGCAGGCGTGGATTTCTCCGAGGACGAGGCTAAGAAGATACTCACCGAGGACGAGATAGACATTTACATAGACCTGAAGATCGGAACCGAAAAAGCCACCGCATGGGGCTGCGACCTTACCTACGATTACGTTAAGATAAACGGAGACTATCGTTCATAATACAACGCACAACAGAGTGATGATATGACCGACCGCATAATAAAAGGAGAGTACATATAAAATGGAAACAACCAACGGCACCGTCCCCGAAAAGGAGAAAAAGTGCAGGTCGGCAATTGCCCTTGCAGTCATCGGAGCGATCGCAGGACTGTTTATTCCCTTTATCGGCTTTACCTTTGCGCTTT
>NZ_JBJERV010000079.1:0-28643 GCF_051882455.1 Huintestinicola sp.
CCGCTTTCACGGATAATTCTTGTAAGACATCTGGTGTCTATGGAGTGGATACCGATGATATTATGCTTTTTGAGGAACTCGTCCACATTTCCCTCGCTTCTGAAATTAGAGGGAGAATTGCACCATTCCCTTACGATGTAGCCGCTTACGCAGGAGCCCTTTGACTCATAATCCGAATCGTTCACGCCGTAGTTTCCGATAAGCGGAAAGGTCTGGGTAACTATCTGACCGTAGTAGCTGGGGTCGGATAAGGTTTCTTCATAGCCGGTCATACCCGTTGCAAAGACGATCTCTCCTATGGACGTTCCTTTGGCACCAAAGGAATATCCCTCGAATATCCGTCCGTTGGCAAGCATAACATAAGCCTTGTCTCCCATATTGAATAAAGACATAAGTTATCCTCCTAAATATAGATTGCCGAAATACGGCTTTAAAATCAGTTATTTTCGGGTGCTTTGATCTTTGGAATATGAGAGGTGATATCCTCCTTCATTCTCAGCACCTCGCGCCTTGCCGCAGCGGCATACTCATGCTCGTCGCAGCCCTCCTTCTTGTATGCGCACATTACCGCGCGGGAAGAGTTTACGATAGCTCCCAGACCATTCTTGTCAAAGCCCACAGCCACGCCCTCAGCGCCGCCGCCCTGTGCTCCGTAGCCGGGAACCAGGAAGAAGGTGTGAGGAAGCTTTTCTCTCATCTCGGCAAGCATTGCGGGATAGGTTGCGCCCACAACCGCTCCCACTGCGGAGTAACCGTAGCTGCCGATGCTGTCAGCGCCCCACTTTTCGCACATATCGCCCATTGTCTCGTAAATTGTCTTGCCGTCGCAGAGACGTCTGTCCTGAAGCTCGCCCGAGGACTTGTTGGAGGTCTTTACGAGCACGAAAATGCTGCCGCCTGTTTTAAGCGCGGGGGCAATGCCGTCGGTGCCCAGATATCCGTTTACGGTAAGAGAATCCGCGCCGAAAGCAGCCTCCTTCTCGCCGAATACGTCTGTCGTTCCCAGATATGCCGAGGAATATGCCTCCATAGTTGCGCCGATATCGTTTCTCTTGCCGTCAAGGATAACGTACATACCCTTTGACTGAGCGTACCTGATGGTCTTGTACAGCGCCTTTACGCCATAGTAGCCGTACATCTCGTAATAAGCCGCCTGAGGCTTCACCGCGGGAACAACATCGCATACAGCGTCGATAATGCCCTTGTTGAACTTGTAAAGAGCGGCAGCCGCAGCCTTGAAGCCTGCGCCGTGCTTTGCTATGCACTTTTCCTTGATATATTCGGGGATATATTCAAGCTTGGGGTCAAGTCCTACCACAGTAGGGTTCTGTGTTTCGATAATTTTGTCAATAAGTCTGTCAAATGACATACGATCACTCCTTTTTATTGCTGACGGATATTCGTAAATTACCTTGCCTCCCGAAACGGTAAGAAGCACCTTGCCCGTAAGCCTCTCGCCCTTGAAAACGCTGTTTCGGGACTTTGAAGCAAATTTTCCGGGTTCAACGGTCCATTCCCTGTTAAGGTCTGCTATCATAAATTCTGCCCTTGCGCCCTTTTCAATGCGGGCTTCCTCAATGCCGAGGAGCCGTCTGGGAGCGGCGGACATAAGGGTAACGAGCCTTGTAACGGGAAGCCCTGCCCTTTTGCACAAAGCAGTATATGAAGCGGCGAAGGAGGTCTCAAGTCCCACAACGCCGTTGGGAGCTTTAAGGAAGTCGGATTTTTCCTCGGGGCTGTGGGGAGCATGGTCGGTGACGATACAGTCTATAGTGCCGTCCATTACGCCCTCGAGCACCGCTCTCACGTCCTCTTTCTCTCTGAGAGGGGGATTCATTCTGAAATCTGCGTCTCTCGCAAGCAGCTTTTCATCGGTAAACATAAAGTAGTGAGGAGCCGTTTCGCAGGTGACTCTCACTCCCCTTTTCCTTGCGTCCCTGATAATGCCCACGCTGCCCTTTGTGGACACGTGGCATATGTGTATCCTTGCGCCGCAGGAATCCGCAAGAGCTATCTCACGGGCGGTTATGCTGTCCTCGGAGGCTCTGTCCATTCCCTTTACGCCGAGCTTTTCGGAAATTTTCCCTTTGTTCATAATTCCGCCGTTTATAATGGCAAGATCCTCACAATGGGAAGCCACAAGCAGTCCGTTGTCATTTGTCTTTTCAAGCGCCTGTCTCATAAGCTCCGCATTTTCAACGGGTCTGCCGTCGTCGGATATCATCTTTATCCCTGCCCTGACGTATTCGTCATAATCGGCAGGCTCTTCGCCGTTCATACCCTTTGTTACGGAGCATACGGGATATACGCTGACTCCCGTTGGCTCAGCCTTTTTTATGATATAATCGGCTGTTTCCGCGCTGTCACATACGGGCTTGGTATTGGGCATACAGGCAACTGCGGTAAATCCGCCTGCCGCCGCGGCAGCACAGCCCGAAACCACGTCCTCCTTATAGGTAAGCCCCGGGTCTCTGAAATGAACGTGAATGTCGCAGAGAGCGGGGAACGCCGCAAGCCCCTTGCAGTCGTAAACAAGGTCTGCGCTTTCGGTAATATTCTCCGAAACCTCCGCTATCCTGTCCCCGTCCACCAGAACATCAGCCTTGACAGCTTCCTTTTCACTGTAAACAGTCAGATCTTTGTAAAGTGTTTTCATTTATCTATTCCTTTCAAATCCTCTTCGTTTTCAAGAATGACCACCTTGTCGCAGCCGTCAGCCTCTGTTACCATGACCTTGACAGTCTCCTCCCGTGATGTGGGAACGTTCTTGCCCACGTAATCGGGTCTTATAGGAAGCTCCCTGTGACCTCTGTCCACAAGAACGGCAAGCTGGATATTTCGCGGTCTGCCGCGGCTCATAACAGCGTCAATGGCGGCTCTGCAGCTTCTTCCCGTGAATATCACATCGTCCACAAGAATGACCTTTTTGTCCCTTACATCAAAAGAAACAGAGGACCTGTCCCTGTCCGAAGCCTTGATATCGTCACGGTAAGCGGTGATATCAAGAATACCAACAGGAACATCAAAGCCCTCTGTTTCCTTAATACGTGAAGCAATGCGTTTTGCAATATAAACACCCCTCGACATTATCCCGATGAAGCAAAGACCGTCAACGCCCTTGTTTCTCTCGATTATCTCGCAGGAAATGCGTGCGATGGCACGGTTCATAGATTTTTCGTCAAGAATGACCGCTTTCTGAACCATTGTCTCTGTACCTCCGTAAAAAAACTGCCTGCCGAAGCCCGACAGACAGTTTTGAAAATTCATATAAAACCGCAAAGCTATAGCCATATAAAGCCTTGCCGCAAATATCAAATTCAAGCTGCCTTGTCGAACTCACGGGAACGACTTAAAGGTTGCTTATTTATCTTGATATATTATATCACATTATTATGCCAAAGTCAACATAAAAAACAATGAATTTTTGATGAATTTGCCTATCACTCATTTTCATCGTCTTCATCGGAAATGCCCGTTTCGGTCATCCTGCCTCTGAGCTTATCCTTCACCGCTCTTAATGACTCGGAATATTTATGGGAAATAAGGGTCTTGGCAAGTCTTTCGGTAAATGCGTCCTTTTCCTCAACGAGACGGCTGTATTCGCTTCTCAGCCTGTCCATATTGGCGGAGTTCATATCCTGTACCTTCTCCACCACGTTGTCCTTCACATCTATTATCCTGTCCACATTGCTCTTGACCTTGAGAGTGCCCGAGGCAAGCTTCATACCCACCTTCACAGAGCCTGAAAGCATAAGCTTTGATATCTCGTCAATTCGTCTGAACCTTTCGTTGAGCTTCTTGACAGCCATAAGCGATACAAACGTATCCACGGCGATAAGCACTGCCATTATAATAACAATGGTCATTCCCACATTGATAGGGATAGCGTCGATCGCCTTCTCCACCATAGGCTGTATCCACCTTATGACCACAACGCAGCCGGCTCCGAAAAAAATGGAGTTTCTGAGGCATATGTAACCCTTGTAATTGAATTTCATATGAGAATAATCCCACCAGCGTGCGTGGAAAAGCTTTTCCATTCCCCAGCCCACAAACAGCTCAAATGCGGTGCAGAGAATCGTGCAGGCGAAAAAAAGCGGCACAATGGTATGGCTTATGGGGCGAAAAAGCACCGTCACCATAATAACTCCCAGCCCTTCGATGGGGCATATGGGCATATTCAGAAAGCCTCTGTTCTGATACTCTCCCGTCTCATAGGTCATATCTATGACCTCGATACACCAGCCCACAAAGCTCCAGAAGCAGAACATCAGAAACATCTGATATAGACTGTATCCAATATATGGGATTGTCTGCATAAAAACATCTGTCCTTCCATGATCAGACAAGATCCGAGCCGTTTGCCCTGATCCTGAATTTTACGCCGAGAAATTCTGCCGATTTTTTGCAAAGTATCATTCGGTTCATAAATATCTCGAAATATTCCATTACCGAAGATATCCTGTTGTCGATGGTAAGCTCCAGGATAAGCTCTGTTTTGTCCTCGTTGAAGTTAAGCTCGGACCTTTCCACGGCAAAATTAACTCTGTCGTGGATATCCTGTGCCAGATCGTTTATGTTCCTCACACGGCTGCGGCGGACATCGGTCTTGTCGGCAATTATAAGCGCTGCGGTTATTGCGTTCAATGGCTGAGCCGTTCCCTCATCGTGATTTCCTATAGCCGAGATTATTGCGCATATCTCCTCGGCGGGCATATTGAGATTATCAAGCAGTCTGAATGCCATGACCGCACCGCTCTGAGCGTGGTCCACACGGTTTATGACATTGCCGATATCGTGCATATAAGCCGCTATCATTCCCAGCTCGACCTTTCTCTCGTCACAGTCGAGACCCTCAAGTATCATTTTAACGGTATCCGCGACCTTTTCAACGTGGGCAAAGGAATGCTCCGTATAGCCCTGAACCGCAACAGCGGCATCGGCGTTTTTGATATATGTGTGGATATCGGGATTTTGCTTGATATACTTATAGGTGACATTGCTTGACATATATATAACCATTCCTCTGTAAAAGCATTACTTGTTTATTATACCACAGTCAGCCGATTTGTCAAGGAATTTGTGAGTTCTTCTGCAATTGTAACCAAATTTTAACTTGATTTTCATCGGTAAAGGGTCTATAATATAATATATAGAGATATAAAGCGGAGACACTCCGCATATGAACAAAAGAAACAGGACCTTTTGGGTCCCATCGGGAGATGTTACATATAATGAAAATATTAAAGACCGCAGTATGCTTTGCTGCGGTGACAGCGGTAATGGTCTACGGCTGCCGCAAGCTGTACAGAGACGGCGGCGCAGGTGACATTGCAGGCGCAGAGGTGGCGGCAGAAACTATCCCCCCTGCCGAAACAGTCACCGAAGTGATAACCGAGCCTGTGTCGGACAAGGAGCTTTCACTTACGGCAGGCAAGAGCATAACCTTCACCTTTCTCGGAGACTGTCTCCTTGCCTCAAATTCGGGAGATACCCGTCCCGACTCATTCAAGGCATATGCGGCGGAAAAGCCCTCTTCATACTTCTTCGAGAAGGCTCTTCCCGTATATGAAGACAGCGATTTCGTAGTGGCTAACAACGAATTTGTCATTTCCGACAGAAATCTTGCAAAGCGCTCAAAATCGGGAACGGCTTTCTGGTTCAAGTCCCCCTCAAGCACCACCGATATCCTGAAAAGCGGCGGCATTGACATTGTTTCCATCGCCAACAACCACTCTATGGATTACGGGACCAAAGGCTATAACGATACCGCAGAGGCGCTTGACAATGCAGATATTCTGTGGGGAGATATCGACCACCCCGTTTATGTGGAAAAGGACGGCGTTAAATTCGGTATTCTCTGCGCAAATATGTTCGGAGCGAATTACGAGCCTGTCATCACCCCGAAGTTTGAGGAGATGAAGGAAAACAGCGATATTCAGATACTGTTTTTCCACGGCGGCACCGAAAAGGAGCATGTGCCCGAGGACTGGCTGGTCGAGATGTGCCATAAATATGCGGATATGGGCGCAGACCTTATCGTCGGCTCACACCCCCATGTTCTCAGACCTATGGAAAACTATAACGGCGTTGATATAATCTATTCTCTCGGCAACTTCTGCTACGGCGGAAGCAGACTTCCCGAAAACAAAACGGTGATACTTACCGAGACCTTTAACTTTGATGAAAGCGGAGCCTACATATCTCAGGAGGAAAGCTTTATTCCATTTTATGTATATTCGGGCGACCATAACAACTGGCAGCCCACTCCCGTTACAGACCCTGTGGAGATCTCAAAGACTTTAGCGTATATGTACGGCGGAAAGGACTCCCCTGTTGAGCCGTAAGCTTCATTATACAGATAACAAAAGCAGCTTTTGATCTTGTGTTCAAAGGCTGCTTTTGTAATTATATGTCCCTGCTGCTCAGAAGCAGCTCCTCGGCGTTTTTCAGTGCAGTGTCGGTGATATTCTCGCCCACCATTATCCTTGCTATCTCACGCTTGCGCTCTTCAAAATCAAGGCGATGAACAGATGTATATGTCCTGCCGTCACGGGTCTTTTTCTCGATAAGCAGATGATTGTCCGCCATCACCGCCATCTGGGAAAGATGAGTAACGCATAATACCTGCTGGTGCTTTGAGACCTGTCTGAGCTTGATGCCAATCTTCTGAGCTGCCCTGCCGCTGACGCCCGTATCTATCTCGTCGAATATGAGGGTGTGGATATTGTCCTTTTCGGCGATCACATTTTTGAGAGCAAGCATTATCCTTGAAAGCTCACCGCCCGATGCGATCTTTGACATAGGCTTCATTCCCTCGCCCACGTTTGTGGATATCATAAACTCGAGTGTGTCCATACCTGCGGCGGTAAGCTTGCCCTTTTCCATTGCGGCACATATCTTCACATTGGGCATATCAAGGAATTTAAGCTCCTCCTCCACCTGTGCGGAAAATCTTTCAGCCGCTTCCGCTCTTGCTGCGGAAAGGCATTTTGCTTTTTCCGAAACGTCCGCAAGAAGCTTTTCCCTCTGAGCGGCGGTCTGCTCAATCTCGTCGGAAGATGACTCGAACTCGTCAAGCTCCTCTGCCGCATTGTTATAACATTCAAGCACGTCCGAAAGCTCGGGGCCGTATTTCTTTTTTATCCTGTTAAGCTCGCTCAGACGGTCGGTAAGAAAGGCGTATCTTTCCGCGTCGATATCTATCTTATCAAGCTCCGAGGATATCTCCGAAGCTATATCCTCAAGCTCCACCCTCACATTTTCAAGTCGGTCGGAAAGATTTTTAAGAGACGGCATTGCCTCCGAAAAGGCTGAGATATCTCCGCAGGCATTGGAAACAAGCTCTGCGGCTCCGGGAATATCGCTGTCCTCAACGCCGTTTAAAAAGCTGTACGCCTCGTTGAGAGCAGCGCAGATATCCTCGCTGTTCTGAGCTATCTTATACTCCGCCTCCAGAGCTTCGTCCTCGTTTTCCTCGATACTCAGACTCCCTATCTCCTCGATACGTTCCCTGAGCATTTCTTCCCGCTCTGTTTTCTCTTTTCTTTCAAGAGTGAGCTTTTTGAGCCTTCTTGAGATCTCCTGGAGCTGCTTGAAGCTTTCGTGATACTCCTCGGTCTGCTTTTCCAGACCTCCGTAGCTGTCGAGAATGGAGAGGTGCTTTTCGGGGTCCATAAGTATCTGATTATCGTGCTGACCATGGATATTTACAAGACATTCCCCTATCTCACGGAGCACGGAGACCGTTGAAGCACGGGAATTTACCCTTGCAATGCTGCCGCCGTCAGAGCTTATCTCACGTGTGAGCATAAGCTGTCCGTCCTCGTGAGATACGCCCAGCTCGTCAAGGCGGCTGCATACATTGTCCGAAAGCTCCGTAAACAATGCGGAGATAACAGCCTTGTCGCAGCCTGCACGGACGATATCCTTCGTGATACGCTGCCCGAGAACGGCATTGATACCGTTTATGAGAATAGACTTTCCCGCTCCCGTTTCGCCCGTAAAGACGTTGAAATTATCCGAAAACGGGATAGACGCTTCCTCGATTATTGCAAGATTTTTTATATAAAGCTCACTGAGCATCAAAATCACCCTTTTTACCCTTGAAGATAACGCTTTGCATTTCCTTGACGAATGCGGCGGCGTCCTTTTCGGAGCGCATCAGCATAAATATGGTATCGTCCCCTGCCAGGGTACCCACAACGCCGCTGTAGCCCAGCTTGTCAAACATTGCGCAGGCTGCCATCGCCATTCCTGCGTGGCACTTGAAAACCACCGTATTCAGTGCATAATCCACGGAATTTACGCTCTCTCTTATAAGTGCAGGTATCTCTGCGGAGCTTTTCTGGGGCACAAAATAGCGGTCCTGCTTTTTTATCAGCCCAAGCTCCTTTATGTCACGTGAAAGAGTTGCCTGCGTGACCTCTATGCCCCGCTTTAAAAGCTGCTCACGAAGCATTTCCTGAGTTTCTATGGAACTCATTTTAATTATCTCAAGGATAATCTCGTGTCTTTCTGACTTTATCATTCCGCCTACCGACCTTTATCAAATATCCTTAATGGGGTTTAAAAGCTTTTTGTTCACCGCATTGAAAAACGAATTGCCCTGAATGTCAATGAGCCGCAGGGATTTGCGTGAACGTGTTATGACAAGCCTGTCGTCCTGCTCCGCGCTCTCGCATACCTGCCCGTCAATGCTCAGATACAAGGGGGTATTATCCTTTGACCTGAATGTTACCTCAAGCTTTTTGTCCGTTGAAAAAAGCATTGTTCTCGAGACAAGGGAATGGGGACATACGGGGGTCATCTGGATACATTCAAGCCCCGGCTCAAGGATCGGTCCCCCTGCCGAAAGAGCGTATGCAGTTGAGCCTGTGGGCGTGGAAAAGATTACTCCGTCCGCCCTGAGCGTGCTCACGTTGCTGCCGTTTATCTCCACGAAATAATCCGCAAGCCGCCCGAACTGGCTTGATATGACAATATCATTAAGCGCCGTGAAGCTGTCCTTTCTTCCTCCGCCTGCAAATTCGCAGTCGAGCATCATACGGTTTTCCACCACGTAGTCGCCGCTCATGAGCCGCGAAAGATTATACAGCTCGTCAGGCTCCATTGAAGCCATAAAGCCAAGCCTGCCCGTATTTATCCCAAGCAGCAGCTTGTCATTTTCCGCTGCATATGCCGAAGCTTCGAGAATTGTTCCGTCGCCGCCTACGGCAATTATCAGGTCGCATTGCTCCGCCGCCTCGTCAAGGGGCATGAATTTCACATATTTTTTAACGGGAAAGCGCTCTCTGAGATTATCTCCGCAGAATATTTCAAATCCCATATTATGGAGCATTGAGCAGACCTTGCCCGTTGTCTCGTATGCATTCTTTTTTGAAAAATTCGGATAAATTACAGTTTTCATTTATTTGCCTTTCTTAAAGCTTTTGTGAGCCTCGGAAATTATTTCGCCACAGTCGATTGGCGTTCCCCCACTGCCGTTTTTCCGGACAGAAATAAGATACTCGATATTTCCATCGCCGCCCTGAATGGGAGAGAAGTCCGCTCCCGTCACCGGAAGTCCCCACTGACCGCAGAAGGAAATAATGTCCCCTAAAACAGCCTTGTGCACCTTCTCCGAGCGGACGATGCCGTTTTTGCCGATATCCGCCCGACCGCATTCAAACTGGGGCTTGACGAGCATTACTGCCCTGCCGCCTTCGGAAAGCAGCTCCCCGATTTTCGGAATGACCTTCTTGAGAGAAATGAAGGACACATCTGTAGAAATAAACTGTATCTCTCTGTCGAAGTCCGATGGCGACACGTCCTTTATGTTGACGCCCTCCATATTTTTTACCCTCTTGTCGCTTACAAGGCTTTCGTCAAGCTGACCGTGCCCCACGTCCACCGCATAGACATATTCTGCGCCGTTTTGCAGCATACAGTCCGTAAATCCGCCTGTGGAAGCGCCTATATCCATACAGACAAGTCCGTTTACCGATATGTTAAAGCACCCGAGAGCCTTTTCAAGCTTCAGTCCTCCCCTGCCCACATATTTCGGGAGAGGAGCGCATAATCTCACGTCATCGTCCTCGGATATCTCCTTTGAGGGCTTTGTGACAATATTGCCGTTAACGGAAACTCCGCCCTCCGCTATCATTCTTTTTGCCGTTTCACGGCTTTTTACAAGTCCCTTTTCCGACAGAAACACATCAAGCCGCATAGCCTACCTCCGAATAGTCAGTCCTTTAAAAGCTCCGATATCTTATTTTCTATCCCCTCTTTATCAAGAGAAAATCTGCTAAGAACGCTATCCGTTTTCGCCTGCTTCACAAATCCGTGTACGGCGTTTATACGGATATCGCCCTTATACCCTCTTGAAGCCAGAGCCGCCGTAAGATGCTCCCCAATTCCGCCGCTTTGAAGGGACTCTTCAAATACGATTATCCTGTCATAGCCCATACAAAGGTCGATGACATAGCTTTCAAGGGGGAATATCCTTACAAGCTTTAAAACATCGGCATTAAGATCCCCGTCTCTTACAGCCTCCGAAACGGTGCTTCCCGTCCTGCCGTAGCCGACCGCAAGAGCCTTGCCGCAGTGACCTTCAAAGCAGAGCATATTGGTCTCGTCAAGCTTCATTTTTGCATTGCCGCTTTCCGAACCTCTCGGATATCTTACCGCCGCCACAGACGGGGTATCATACAATGCCTTTCTGAGGCAAAGTCTCAGCTCGTCATAATCCGAGGGAGAATATACGGTGATATTCGGGATACAGGTGAGCATGGGAACGTCAAACAAGCCCTGATGGGTCTCGCCGTCCTCGCCCACAACGCCTGCTCTGTCAATTCCGAGGACAATATGAGTGCGGCTGATGGCGGCGTCGTGTATCAGCTGGTCGTAGCCCCTTTGCAGAAAGCTTGAATATACCGCAAATACGGGTATCATTCCGCTTACCGCAAGGCCTGCCGCAAATGTCACGGCGTGCTGCTCCGCTATTCCCACATCGAAAAATCTGTCGGGGCAGACCTCTGCAAATTTATTAAGCCCCGTACCGTATTTCATCGCCGCAGTTATGGCGCAGATACGTTTGTCGGAGGCTCCCAGCTTTGCAAGCTCGCTGCCGAAGACCGCCGAAAAGCTGTCGCTGCTTATTATCTCGGGATTTCCCTGCCTTATGGCTTTAGGAGCAAGCCCATGGAAGGCTCCCGGATTTTTTTCCGCAGGACGGTAGCCCTTTCCCTTGACGGTATTCACATGGATAAGCACAGGCTTTTTCGCCGCCCTGGCAGCCTCGAGAGTCTCCTCAAGGCTTTTCAGATCGTGACCGTCAACGGGACCTAAATAAATAAATCCCAGATTTTCAAACATTGTCGCCCCCGCAGGCTGTCCGTTTGAACGGTAAAGAAGCCATCTTACAGCGTCCTTTGAAGCAAGCATAAGCTCCTTAACGGGCTTGCCCACAACGGGAGTTTTGTCAAGTACGTTCTCAACGCTTTTTTTCACTTCCACGTAGGCTTTTCTGCCCCGAAGGGAGGACAGATATCTTGCCAGAGCGCCCACGTTTTTGGAAATGGACATTTCGTTATCGTTTAAGATAACGATTAGATTATCATCGCTCTTTCCTGCGTTATTAAGCCCCTCGTAGACCATTCCGCCCGTAAAGGCGCCGTCGCCCACAACTGCGATAACGTTATGGTCATCGCCCTGCAGCCGCATTGCCTTTGCAATTCCGCAGGCGGCGGAAATGGAGTTGCTGCTGTGACCGCTTATGAAAATATCATGCTCGGATTCCGAAGGCTTTGCAAAGCCCGATATGCCGCCCTCCGTTCTGAGAGTGGAAAACTCGTTCAAGCGTCCTGTGAGCAGCTTATGGGTATATGCCTGATGTCCCACGTCCCAGATGATCTTGTCAAAGGGCGAGCAGAAAACACGGTGCAGAGCCATTGTAAGCTCTACTGTGCCCAGGTTTGAAGCAAGATGGCCTCCGTTTTCCGCGACCGTATTTATGAGAATATTCCGTATCTCCCTGCAAAGGCTCACGCATTGGGGTATAGAGAGCTTTTTAAGGTCATAAGGCAGCTCAAGCTCGCTGAGCCTTACGGTAGTATTGTCTTTCATTTTATCTGTTCCTTATTTTTCCGTTTAAATTTTTATCGGCATAACAAAAGCAAGTATCACGCCGAGGATAGCTCCGCTTGCCACCTCAAAGGGCGTATGTCCGAGATATTCCTTCATGACCGCAATGCTGGTATTGGCTGCTTGGGCAATATCCTCAAGGGGCTTGCCCGAGGAAGCAGGCTTGCTTTCGAGTATGCGGTTTATCCTGTTGATAGCCTTTGCGTGCTGTCCTGCGGCTCTGCGCACTCCCATGGCGTCGTACATAGTTATGAGCGCAACGATGCACATTATGGCAAACTGTGTGGAAGCAACGCCCTCAACACGATACACTCCCGCAGCAGCAGAGCATACCATTGCCGAATGTGCGCTGGGCCACCCTCCTGCTCCGAAAAGCCTTTCAACACTGAATTTCTTGTATTTTATAAGATTGATCATGGTTTTAAGAAGCTGAGCGATACACCAGCCGAGAACGGAAGTTACAAGGATATAATTATAATACTCCATAATGAGATAACATTCCCTTTCAATTAAAATTCCCTTTTGAGAAGTGCCGAGGTAAGCTGTGACAGAAAGCTGCTGTCGGGGAAGCTTTCCGCTATGGAAACTGCTTTTTCCGTAAGCTCCTTTGCCTTTTGCTTTGCCGCGTCAAGACCGAATACGGCAGGATATGTAGCCTTATTCAGCTCAGCGTCGCTGTGAACGGGCTTTCCGAGGAGCTTTTCGTCTGCGGTGATGTCAAGGATATCGTCCACTATCTGAAAGGCAAGTCCCAGCGCCTCGGCATATTCCTCCGCCTTCGGTATCATATCGTACCTTTCGGCGCAGATACAGCCCATTTCGCAGGCGCATTTTATGAGAGCGCCCGTTTTCATGGAGTACATTTCCAGAAGCATCGGGGCGTCAAAGGGCTTTCCCACATTTTTCACGTCAATGGTCTGACCGCCTATCATGCCCATTATTCCGACTGCCTGAGACAGGCATTTTATAAGCCTGACCCTCTGCTCCCAGAACAGCTTTTCATCGGAGGCAATGACCTCGAAGGCATAGTTTTCAAGCGCGTCTCCCGCAAGAAGAGCAATGTCCTCCCCGAACTGCTTGTGACAGGAGGGCTTTCCACGGCGGAAATCGTCATTGTCCATACAGGGCATATCGTCGTGGATAAGGGAAAAGGTGTGTATCATCTCAAGAGCGCAGGCGCAGTCCACCGCTTTATCCTCCGCATTTCCGAAAATACGGGCAAACTCGGTCACAAGAACGGGTCTTATCCGCTTGCCGCCTGCTTCCAGCGAATATTCCATTGCCTCGGCGCATACGAGCTGACGGGGAGCGTTTTCCTTTGTGTATGCGCTCATAAGCTCCTTTAATCTGCGGTTTATTTTCCCGATGCGCTTATCAAGAATTTCCTTCATCATCAAAGCTCCTCCGCAGCGGTTACGGTCATTACGGCTTTTTCTGCGTCCTCAAGGAGCTTTTTGCATTTTGCAAGCTCGTCTGCGCCGCTTTTGTAAAGCTCTATCGCTTCCTCAAGAGGAACATCTCCCTCGGAAAGCCTGCCGATTATCTCATCAACACGTTTAACTGATTTTTCAAAGCTCATTTATCATATCTCCTTTATACGATATCCTTTCTCCTTTATACGCCCACAACAGCGCTTGCTTCGCTGTCCGCAAATTTCAGGGTTATCCTGTCACCCTCGGAAAGCTCCTCTGCCGATCTTATTAGTGTGTCTTCCTTATATACAAGGCTGTAGCCCCTTGCCATTATTTTAAGTGGGCTGAGGGAATCGAGAGCGGCGGCTCCCGAGGCTATTTTGCTGCGCTTTCTTTCAAGGCAGATGTTTATTGCCTCCGTCAGCCTTTTTTCGTTTGATATAAGCCGTTCCTTCATTGCCGATATCGCCGCGGAGGGGGTGTAATTTTTAAGCTCCGACTCTATAGCCAGCAGCTCATGCCTCTTTCGGGCGATGACCGCGGAAAAAGCATTGTCCAGAGCCTTGTTATATGAACCCACAGCCGCTGCAAGGGCAGACATATCGGGAACTGCAAGCTCTGCCGCCGCAGAGGGCGTAGGAGCGCGCAGGTCTGAGGTGAAGTCGATAAGAGTGGTGTCGGTCTCGTGTCCCACGGCAGATATGACGGGGGTGTTCATGGAAAAAACAGTTCGTGCGATCTTTTCGCTGTTAAATGCGGCAAGGTCCTCGTATGAGCCGCCGCCTCTGCCGCAGATGATAACGTCACAGCCGCTTTTATCCGCAAATTCCAGAGCATCGCATACCGAGTCAACAGCATATTCCCCCTGCACCACGCAGGGAAAAATAACCGCCTCGCACACCGGGTATCGCCTGCCTAAGATATTCAGTATATCCCTGAGAGCGGCGCCGCCCTTCGCGGTAACGATACCCACACGCTCGGGGAACTGTGGTATCGGCTTTTTATATATGGGGTCAAACAGTCCTTCGGCGGCAAGCTTTTCTTTTAGCTGCTCAAAGGCGAGATACTGTGCGCCTATGCCGTCGGGCTGGATATCGGTCACATAAAGCTGATAAACTCCGTCACGCTCAAACACCTGCAGGCTGCCCATAACGATAACGTTCATACCGCTCTGAGGCATAAACTTCAAGGTGCTCGCATAGCTGTTGAACATTACGGCTTTAACTGAGGACTGCCCGTCCTTTAAGGTGAAATAGAAATGACCCGTCCGCATATGGTGGGTAAAGCCCGATATTTCGCCCTTGACAAGAAGCCCTCGCAGCTTGCTGTCCTCCTTGAGCTTGAAGGACATATATCTGTTGAGCTGTGATACGGTCAATATGCTGCTCATTTTATCTGCCTTTCATAAGTATAATATGCATACAGCGCGATCCCTGCGGCATTGTCGCAGGAAAATTCCGGTGCGGAGAAATATACATTTTCCAGCTTTTTTGATAAAAGCGTTTTTATATATCCGTTTGACATAACTCCCCCCGCAAATATTACGGGCAGCTTTCCGTATACCCCATAGGCATACTCGGTCATTTCATACACCGAGGAAAAAACTGCGTTAAGTATATATCTTGCGGTATTTTCGGGAGACTCGCCGCCTTCAAGCATTGCCCGAGCCTTGTTTTCAAAGCCCGAAAGACAGCAGGAACCGTTTTTCATTACGGCTCTCGCCTTAATGCTTTTATCCGCCTTCTCAGCCATCTTTTCAAGTGCGGCTCCGCAGGGAAAATCAAGCCCCAGCATAAGCCCTGTGCGGTCGATGAGCTGTCCTGCTTTGAGATCGAGGGAAGATGCGGTCTCGGTGACTTTGATAAGCTCCTTTTCATCGGGCTCGCAGTAGAGGCAGTCCGTAGTCCCGCCGCTTACGTGAAAGGCGATGAAGGGCTCATTTATCATAGAAAGCCTGTCCGCGGAATACAGGGCGGCAAGGATATGTCCTATCTGGTGGGAGGTCTTATAAACGGGGGTACGGTCTATCGCTCCGATACTGTCCGCAAGCCCCTCTCCGCAGAGGAAACAGGGCATATAGGAGCCTTCGATGTTCCGCGGTCTGAAAGAAGCTCCCACAGCGGTGATATCCTCAGTCCCGTCATACCCGGAAAACAGCCCCTTTACTATTTCGGGAAGCTGCTTTGTATGCTGAAAAACAGCGTCGCTCTGGCGAAGCCCCGCTTCTCCGCTTTTGACGGAAAGAAGCTTTTTATGTGACAGCATTTTTCTGCTTTCGCTGTCAAAAAGCGCCGCCGATGTAGTGTAGTTGCTGGTATCAAGCCCTAAAAAAAGCGGCATTATTCCTCGTCTCCCTGAGCTTTTTCGGGAATGTTCTTTTCGGGTATTTTTCCGCTGCGTGAGAACGAGCCGAGAACGCCGTTTACAAACTGCTTGTCCGTATCAAAGGCATACCTTTCGGTAAGCAGCACAGCCTCGCTTATCGCTACGCTTGTGGGAACGGACTCCTCATAGAGGCACTCATATACGGCAAGTCTCAGGACCGCAAGGCTCACCTTGCCAATTCTGTTCACCTTGCGCTTTTCGCTGTATTCGGAGATGATGCCGTCAAGCTCCCCGGCTTTTTCGGAAACAGCCTTGAAGATGCGGCAGACCTCATCATTGAAATCATACTCGTCGGCGTCTTTCGCGGACTCGATTATCTCATCGCAGGTATCGTCCCTGAACAGCTTTTCAAAAATGAGCAGGAATGCAGCTTCTCTTATATGACTTCTCTTTAATGCTTTACCCATATTTTATATATCCTTTCCCGTAATCAGATGTGATGATATGTGATATACGCCCTAAAGCCTGTGAGAATACCGAATTTTTTTCGGTATTCTACAGGCTTGTTCTTACATTCGGCGCTCTTATCGCTTTAATATGCAAAAGCGGCAAATATATTCACTGTTTCTATTATATCACATCTTTGAGAAATACACAACTACTTAACTTCAAAAATTCTGATATTTTCCGCAGGAATTGTCACCTCTGTTAACAAAATATCCTTTATCTGTGCTGCTTCATCGGCGGCAAGCCCTTCGGAGCGGACAACTATGCTTGCTGTTTCCCCGTCAAGATACACAACGCAGTCCTCAAAGCCCTGCGCCTTGATGAGTGATTCGATCTTGCTCTCGCTTTCGGAAAGCTGAGAAAGATTTACCGCTTCCATTGTGTATGCCGCATTCTCCTCTTCCGTAAGGTCGCCGCCGTTGAGTATCGCCGAAAGGGTCTGGACTGCGTCGTCACGGGATGTCATTCTCGAGAGCCTTGCCTGGGCAAAATAGTCGGAAGAGTCCACCTCGGCGGATACCTCCTTTACCTCCTCGGGGCTGTCGGAATTAACAAATGCTGCCTCTCCGTAATTCACTCTGGCATTCTCGGCAGATGAGATATCTGCGTCTGCGGCTATCTCCTCGCCCACCTCGGAAAATACGTAGTTCATATAGACCGCAATTCCGAGAACAAGGGTAAGTCCTGCAAGGATTATCTGCTTTTTTCCGATGATAAGATTTGGTTTGCGCATAAATGATTCCTCCGTTTTAATAAATATTATTCCATAGCGGCAACATATATCCTGCTCGGGGGTATGTCAAGGACTGCTGTGAGCGTGCGGTATATCTCCTCACGCACTCTGTCCGAGCGTCCTCCCTCGCAGACCGCCGCAACTCCTGTTATCACAGGCGTATTGACCTGCTTTAAAAGCGCCTCCTCTCCATTTTCTGTCCTGACTGTAACGTACTCGTGTTCCTTCTTGTCGCCGTTTACGCTTTCAGCCTGCGCATATATGTACTCCTCGGTGGAGCTGACTGTTATCATCACCTTTACCTCTCCCACCCCGTCTATGGCGGAAAGAAGCTCTTCGAGCCGCCGCTCCGTCTGAGGGCAATAGTCTGTCCAGATGCTTTCTTCGGGCGTTTCGGGGACGCTCTCCTTCTGTGTCTCATCTTCGTTACCTCCGCAAAATAATATCATCATCATTCCCGCAATTCCGAGAACAGCCGCCACAGTCATTACCTTTTTGCTGCCTGTGAGCCTGCCGTAAATTCCTTTGAGCTTATCAAGGATCTCCATTGTCATTATCCTCCGTTTTTACGATTATGAGCTGCTTTTCAATTCCAAGTGCCTCTGCCGCCAGCTTTGCAGCCGCTTCGCTGTCTGTGCTGTCAGGGAGGATTATCTCTGCTCCAATAATAGATATGCTGCCGTCTGAAGAATTATTTATATCTACGGATATTTTTAGCGGGAATATTCCATTCTCCGAAAGCACCTGTCCCAGATTATCGCTGATATTTGCGCTTATTAGCCTGTCTGTCTGCTCCTTGTAGATATACGAATAATCCTCGGGGATATTTTCGGAAATATCGGATATTTCAAGCTCTATATCCCCCTTAGCAAAGGGACTTACGATGACCAGGATAAGGATAAGGGAAAAAATTATATTCATCTGACGGGCAAATTTCTCCGAGGGGGTCATACTGTTTATTACGGAAAAAATTATCCCAAGCACGCAGGCAGAAGCCGATACCGAACAGAGCATATCCATAAAGCTTTTCCTCCTATGCATTCACAGTCCCAAGTCCTGCCGCCATAAGTATGACGGTGGAGATAACAAACATCACCCCGAAGCAGGCTAGTATTGCCGCTGTAAGCGATAATACCGACGCTGCGCCTTTGAAAAATGTACCCAGCTCCTTTACCCCGAACATTTCGGCAGCCGCCTCCCCTGCGGTCATTGCAAGATAAAGGCAGAGGGTCTCGAGGACGGGGGGCAGCAGGGTCACGCAGAGGGCGATTATCCCGAAGGCTCCTGCCGCTCCCCTGAGAAGCCCAAGTCCCGAGCGCATTGTGGAATATGCGTCTGCTACGGCGCTTCCCACTACGGGGACGAAGTTTGATACCACGAATTTTGCAGCTTTTACGCCCAGAGTGTCCGCCGATGCTCCAACGATGGACTGAATGGACAGAAGCCCCGTAAAGACGGTCATTGTGAAGCCGAGAAACAGTGTCGTCATCTTCTTCATAAGCCCCGTCACCGATGACAGGCTGAATGTGGGATTTACGGCGTCGATGATATTCATAGCCATACAGACGGATATGACGGGCATAAGAATATCCGAGGCAAGCTTTACCGCGGCTTCGGCAATGAGCAGGACTATGGCATTGTAGCTCAGCGATGAGGCGGCGTTTCCTGCGGCGGCGGATATCCCTGCAAACACAGGCACATAGCAGAGCATAAACTCGCTGCCGCTTTCAAGTGTGGCGGCAGAGTTTTTTATGCAGGTTTCCATTGAGGGCACGGTCAGGACTATGGCTATCATTACGGTTATGGTCCTGTAAAGCCCGCTGCTGCCTTTGTTTCCGATGGAGTCTGCCGCCGCTCCCGATGCGGCTCCGAGAATTATGACCGACAGGACTATCCCGAAAAGTCTCACGGGAGCAGCGGCGCTGTATTTAAGCTTTTCCCACATATATGAGACCACGGTTTTGGGAGTCAGCTTTGTTATGCTGTCGGGGTCATCGGGAGAGATGCCCTTATCATCCAGAAAGCTTTCCGCGTCATAGGGCAGGGCTTCGGATATTTCGCTTATGCCGTATTCCTCCGCAAGGTCTCCCAGGGATATTTCTTCGGCGGATACAGATAAGGAAAACAGCAGGAGGGTGAGTGTCGCTGTTATTATGGCAAATATTTTCTTTTTCATTTCATTGTCCTTTAATATATAAGCTCCAGCGCAAGCTGTGCTGTCTTTTCAAATAGCGGGAGAGATATAAGGAGCAGGGCGGTCTTGCCTGCCATTTCCGCCTGCACCGCAAGTGTGCCCTCGCCGCTGTCACGGCAGATGTCCGAGGCAAGCTGGGTGAGGTAGCATATGCCGAGACCCTTGAGCATTACGGTAAGATAGGCTTCATCTGCGGATATCCTGCCGTACATATCCTCTATCCGCCCGATCATAGGAACGAGGCAGTCAATAACGACGGCGGCTATCCCTACGGCAAGGGCTGTTTTTATTAACACCCCGTATTCCTTTGCCGTACTGTCGAACACACGGCACATTACCGCGGCGAATATACATACTCCTGCTATTATAATAAGCTTATCCCCTGCCATAGCTATATACCGAAGGTCTCGCGGACGGTCTCGAACAGCTCGCCTATCTCGCTTATCATAAGCATAAGCACAACCACAAGCCCTGCAAGCGTTGTCATAAGCGCCTGCTCGTCACGCTCTGCCTTTTTGAGCAGAATATTCAGCACCGATACGATTATCCCTACCCCTGCCACCTTGAAAATAAGCTCGATATCCATTGCTTTACCGTTCCTTTCATTTGTTATCGCATTATACTGATCTTTAATCGTTCTGCAGACAAAGCCGAGGATCTGTCTATAGGTTGGTCAAAGATTATAGCAAGACACAGAAATAGACTGACAAAAGGAGGCGAGTGCAAAGCTTGAAGAGTTAGGAAGGAACCCGCAGGCAGGCTTGCCGCCTGTCAAGGGTGAGTGACGACACTATTCAAGCTTTGAACTGCCGAACTTGGCAGGATATTTTTGTGGATCGCTATAGTATTAAACAACTATCACAGCGATAAATGCTCCCGTGACCGCGCCAAGCGCTCGGTACAGCTTTCCTTTGGCAAGATACTGCTCCTTTGCTTCAATAATGAGTCTGTCCGTTTCCTCACAAAGTATGGAAAGGGCGGAAAGCTGACCGTCACAGTCACAGGAGCCGAGTATTCTGCCTGTTCTCGATAATACCGATACTCCCTCCGCAGGAATATCGCCCGTATTTTCGGACAGTGCCTTTTCCCAGATCTCGTCAAAGGAAGCAAGTCCCTTTTCAAAGCAGTCATCGGAGTATTTTTTCAGGGGAGCGATAAATTTAAGTCCCGACAGTTCACTGTCCTCAGAGAGACGGCGGACTATTTCCGAGACCTCAAGGGCTTCATAGCGTATCATAAGCCTCAAAGACTCAAGCATTATCCGCACCTGCTTCAATGCGCTGACTCTTGCTTTCAGCCCCTCTGCCGCAAGGGAGCCTGTCATTACCGATGTTATGAGCAGAAGAAGCGTTCCTATTAGTTTTATCATCATACCTCATCACCGCTTTCTTTAAGCTTTATAAGCTCCTCAGACTTGTATATCCGCTTTATATGCCTGTCCTCAGTTAATACGGCGTATTCAAAAGCTTTGCAGGCGATGAGAGGATAGACGCTGCCGCAGAGGAGCTCTGTCACGCTGCCGCAGTGTGTTGAAGCCGCAATTTTAACTCCGCTTATCCACGCCTGTCTCAGTGCCGAAATATCGCTGTCGGAGCCTATCTCGTCGCATACTATCATTCTCGGGGACATTACTCTGATGGCTGTCAGTATCCCGTCCGTTTTGGAAAAGCCGCTGAAAACATCTGTATTAGCTCCGACGTGATTATTTGCATTTCCGCCGCTGACGGAAGCTATCTCGTAACGCTCGTCCACAAGGGAGACGGGGTACCTGTCCCCTACCTGACGGCAAAGGTCTCTTAGTATAGTGGTCTTGCCCGAGCAGGGTGCGCCGAATATGAGTACGCTTTTCAGCCCGTTCTGCATAGCGGTCAGGACTATTTCATCTGCCGCCCCCCGCACCTCCCCTGCTATGCGGAAATTTATGCCGTTTATGTATTTGAGATTTTCTATTTTTCCCGAGGGAGAATAGACCGCTGTGCCGCCAAAGCCTGCTCTGTGACCTCCTGCGACGGTCACAAAGCCGCTGTTTATCTGGCTCTGACAGCTGTGGACCGAAT
Source organism: Huintestinicola sp. (assembly GCF_051882455.1). Classification (NCBI taxonomy): domain Bacteria; kingdom Bacillati; phylum Bacillota; class Clostridia; order Eubacteriales; family Oscillospiraceae; genus Huintestinicola; species Huintestinicola sp. The sequence goes on from NZ_JBJERV010000079.1 coordinate 21,352, forward strand.
AGCGGCAGACTGCTTCGAATGAATGTCGGATATCCTCCATAGTCACTCGGAGCGCTTTGTCCGCAGAGCTTGTATATGCTCCGTTTTCCGTAAGATAGACATATTGGTCGGGAAGGGTTATGCTGAGGGGTCCCCCCGAACGCAGCCTTATCTCGCTGATATTCCCGCACACTCCGACGAGCGCCTTTGAGATACGGGGACTGAAATATCTCAGCACATTTGAAACTGCCGTCATTTTTATATCATTCCTTTCACGGGAGTTTGATAACCTCTTTCTTTTGTTTGTACATTCTATTCGGCGTTGGGATGATTTATGACTTACATAAGTGTTTTGCCTTGAAGCGGTGGACGAGCGAATATTTTCCTGCTCTTAAATTAAGGTTTTCTACCCCGAATGGGGGGGACCGGGTGGTGAAAAACAACCATGATCTTTTTTGAATACTATTGACTTTTTTGAGAAAAACGATTATACTGTAATTAACGTTACAGAACGCTCGTTACAGAATAAGAATTACAGATAGGAGGATTATTATGCCACCGAAAGCGAAGTTTACAAAGGAACAAATCATAAAAGCGGCACTCGCCGTTGTTTCTGAAAAAGGAGCACAGGCACTGACTGCTAAGGAGCTGGGTGCGGCGCTTGGCACATCCACCACCCCGATTTTTACAGTGTTTGATTCTATGCAGGAAGTTCAGGATGCGGTAATGCTCGCAGCTATGGAGCGATTTGAAGAATACGCACACAAAGCGGCATATATCAAGCCTGTTTTTAAGCAGGTCGGTATGCAGATGATCCTGTTTGCAAAAGAAGAACCAAAGCTGTATCAACTTATTTTTATGTCTTCAGGCAGCAAAGCACAGACCTTTGATGATATTTACGCTCACTTGGGTCCGGTTGCCGATGAATGCATGGATGTACTTCAAAAAGACTACGATTTGAGCAAAGACAATGCCAAAACTCTGTTCGAGCACGTTTGGATCCACACCTTCGGCATCGGCGCTCTGTGCGCCACCGGTATGTGCGATTTTTCTCATGAACAGATCGCCGATATGCTGACACAGGATTTTACCGCCATGATGATGCTGATGAGATCCGGCAGATCCCACTGAATAATGCACAGAGATCGTTCCGACGTATGCGGAAACGGTTTCGTATCTGTAATTTACAATTCATATTCAACACAAAGGAGAGCATAATGACAAAAGAAAAAACAAAAAACTCCTCTTTCTCAAATGTTATGTATATGCTGAAAATATTGTGGCACGGGAGTAAGGGGTACGTTATCTACACCTTCATCAAGGAATTCAATCAGAATGTATTCTGGACAATATTTTCGGTATATCTGACAGAGTGGATATACGTTGCTATCGAAAACGAAACGCCCTTTACAGTGCTTGCTTCATTCGTTGGGGCAATGTGTATCGGGCATATCTGCATACACATCATGTGTGCGATACACCAGCTTTGCGAAAAGCAGTTCCTGCCGAAAATGTACCGGGATTTTTACAAGCGTGTTATACGAAAGTCTATCTCAATGGAATACGCCGAATTCGAGCGTCCCGACTTTTATGACAAGTACACACGTGCGCTGAATGAATGTCAGCAGAGAGGCAGCACCATTCTCTACTACTCCGCTTATCTTGTGGCAGGCATTGCCTCGGTAATAGCGGCAACAGTTATTGTTGCGGACGTTGACCCATGGCTGCTGCTGTTCATCGTGCCCATGGTCGCAGTTTCAATGTTCTTTGGCAAGAAGGAGGGCGAAATCTACTATTCCCTTGATATGTCAAACACCCGTGACGGACGTATAGGCAGCTATGCAAAGCGTGTATTTTATGAAAAGAAATACGCATCGGAACTGCGTATTTTCGGTATAGGAAAGCTTCTTCTTTCCCGTCATGAAAAGGCATACGAGGAAATGGAGGAGCGCACACGAAAAATGCGCAGAAAGCTGTGTATTATCGAGCCTGTAAAGTGGATATTATACAGCATTCTGTCAACCATTCTTCCATATCTTTACATAGCATTCGTGCTGAACAGCGGCGAGGCGCAGACCGCCGCTTATGTTGCGATGATACCTGCCCTTGCGACTCTTTCATGGCGTACCTCCGACGCAGTCGAGCTTATCGTTGCCCTTGCAAAGGAAAGTGCATTTGTAACAAATCTGCGTGAGTTTCTCTCCTATGAGCCTAAGACCGATGCCAATGAGCTTATCAAGGCGGAAAATCTTTCGGATATTGAGATAAATGATATGGGCTTTACCTATGAGGGCGCAGACAAGCCTACCCTTCACGATGTTAATATCAGTATCAGAAAAGGAGAGAAAATCGCTGTTGTAGGTCAAAACGGTGCGGGCAAGACGACCCTTGTCAAGCTTATTATGGGATTATACTCCCCTACTGAGGGTGCCGTAAGGATCAGCGGTGAGGATACTGCCAAGTACGAGCCGAAATCACTTCACCGCCGTTTCGGTACGGTATTTCAGGATCTGCAGGTGTTTGCACTTCCCCTTTCCCACAACGTGCTTATGCGCAAGCCGAAAAATGAGGAGGAGCGCAGACTTGTTGAGGATTCACTCCGTAAGGCGCAGTTCGGTGACAAGCTTGACAGCCTTGAAAACGGTATCGACACAATGGTAACAAAGGAATTTGATGAAAACGGAATAGCTCTTTCCGGCGGTGAAGCACAGAAGATAGCCATTGCCAGAGTTTTTGCACGAAAGCCCGATATTGTTATCCTTGACGAGCCAAGCTCCGCACTTGACCCTATTGCCGAGTACAATATGTATAAAAATATGCTTACTGCAACGGACGGTGAAACGGTCATCTTCATATCACACCGTCTTTCCGCCACCCGTGACGCTGACCGTATCTATATGTTTGAGCAGGGTACGATCATTGAACAGGGCAGCCACGCCGAGCTTATGGCGCTGAACGGAAAGTATGCCGAAATGTGGAAATTACAGGCACAGAACTATTTAGCCGAGGAGGTGACGGCATGAGCGAAAAGAAAAAAGATAAAATCAGTATGAAACGTCTTATTTCCAATGTTTTGTATGTGATAAAATACGCCTTTCATCACGACAGCAAGCTGCCTCTTTCCTATATTATAAGCCGATGTGTATTTATGAGTATCGGCGCATTTATCGACACCTTTCTGCTTATGGAGATAATCAACATTTTCACCACAACTGCCGATATTCTGAGCATTGTAAAGGTGCTTGCGGTCATGCTCATTCTGTTCACCCTCCATATGTTTGTTTTTCGCTTACTTGAAAACTATTTCTGGACGAAGATGGTAGGCTTTGAGGGCAGGGTCCAGCGTGAGCTTATGGAAAAAGCGCAGAAAATGGACCTGCAATACTATGATATTCCCGAATATTATGATGATTTTGTAATTGCCGCTTCCCAGTCCGAGGAAATGTGCAAAAAAGCAATAATGAGCGCAGCCAACATTATTTCTCAGATCATGGCAATGCTTGTTGCGGGTACTATGATATTAACTGTCAATGCGGTGATTTTTATTTTCCCTGTGATCGGTTTTGTTGTTAATATCATAACACGTTTTATAATTACGAAGTTAGAGTACGAATACAATCTGGAAAAGCAGCGTATCGGCAGAAAAGCTGACTACTCAAAACGAGTTTTCTATCAGCCCGAATATGCCAAGGAGATCAAGCTGACAGGCATTGAAGAAGCACTTATGGAGCAGTATGACGAAGCAATCGCCGAGGAACGCAAAATGGCACTGGGTTACTCCCTTAAAATCATCGTGCCGACCCTTATAAACTGGATAACGGTTTTCACCCTGTGTCAGTTCTATGCTGTTCCTGTTTATCTTGCCTACCTTGCAATTGAGAAAAAGTCAATTCAGCTGGGCGAGGTCGCATCGCTGAATAATGCCTCTAACGGTATCAGGGACTATCTTGACAATATGAACTATGCATTGGTGGATTTTCAGAATGTGGGACAGTATGCAGAGAAATTCCGCCGCTTTATGGACCACGAAATAGGCATTGAGGGCTGTGAGGGTGAGGTGCCCGTCCCCGAGGACGACTGCACCCTTGAACTGCGCAATGTAAGCTTCAGATACAAGGATACAGAAAAGTATGTGCTTAAAAATGTCAGCATGACGATACGAAAGGGTGAAAAGCTTGCTCTTGTGGGTGAAAACGGAGCAGGCAAGTCCACGCTTATAAAGCTTATCATGCGCTTGTATGATGTGACCGAGGGTGAGATACTTTTCGGCGGAGTTGATATACGCAGGCTGAACACCAAGGCTTACCGTCAGAAGATCGGTGCAGTTTTCCAGGATTTCCAGATCTACGGCGCAACTCTTGCTGAGAACGTAAAGACAGATTTTGTGGGTGAAGACGACAGCAAAAAAATCGTTGAGGCACTTAACAGGGCTGACTTCGGCGGAAAGCTTAAATCTTTCAAAAATGGTATCGACACAGAGCTTACCAAGGAATTTTCCGAGGAAGGAACAATGCTTTCGGGCGGAGAAAGTCAGAAGGCTGCAATTGCACGAATGTTTATGCGTGATATGCCAATCGCCATACTTGACGAGCCAAGCTCTGCGCTTGACCCCATTGCCGAGTACCGTCTCAACAAAAGCATGCTTCAGAATGCGGAAAATCAAGCAGTCATCCTTATTTCACACCGTCTTTCCACCACAAAGGACGCTGACCGAATAATTCTCCCGGAAAACGGCTCCATCGCCGAAAGCGGAACACATTCTGAACTGCTTGCCAAAAACGGCATTTATGCTCAAATGTGGAATGTTCAGTCAGAAAAATACTGCGCTTCGATTTATGCGTGATCGGGCAGATAATCTGATTGATATATCGGAATTTGCGGGGGTCGCCCCGCGGCGAGGTCGCGCTGTGAATCTGTGCGGGACGGTTATTTTGTCTCCGCGCCGATAGGTTTTGTATTGGCTCGACATATCGGAATATATCAGTCATTATATTTGTATCGTTACCGAGCCGATAGTCTGCCGCCCAAACAAACTATAGAACGTCTCGCTGCGGGTCGTCACCCGCAAATCGGAATATATCGGTCTGTATATTTGTATCGTTACCGAGCCGATAGTTTGCCGCCCAAACAAACTATAGAACGTCTCGCTGCGGGTCGTCACCCGCAAATCGGAATTTGGCGGGTGACAACATAGACTCAGCCCTTTAAGGGCTTTTGCAAGCCACCCGTTTTACGGGTGGTTCAGTCTGTCGAAAACCCCTAATCCGCATGCGGATTAGGGGTTAAAAAGTATATTCAGGAAAAAGCGGGAGCAAAAGCCCAAAAATAAAAGGATATACAAAGGAGTTTCCACCTATGAATTGCATATTATTTGAGGTTCATGGCAGCAAATTTAAGCCTAACACAGTTTGTGACCTGGGATAAGCCTCGGAGATTTGTATAACACATAGCGTGTTTTTCTTTTGCGTCCGCAAACACTCGCTCGATAGTTCTTTGCGTTTTTCATAAAGAGCCTTGTATTTGGGTGTATGGCGAATATCCTCAGAACGCTCAACATATTCTTCCCAGATATGTGTTCGACTTCGTTTAGTGCTGGTGACCCGTACGGGAATTGAATCAAGTTCCTGCTGTTTTCTATCTTATCGCAACATATCAGAAATGGCTATTTTACGTGGTTTTCCGACTTTCAACTTGTTCTGATTTTGTGTAAAATATCGTGATTTTTCATATCAATAAGACCCAAATAAGTCCCAAATAAGACCCAAGACCAATGCATATTTCTGCTTGAGATCTGCCGCCGATTGCTCGGCGGTTTTTCTTTATTATGCTTATTATTTCCTTTGCCTAGAGTTGCTCTGAAATCTGTTGCTTTTACCCGCAGATCATAATCGGTGATTACTTATGGATAGATTAACAATGCTCTTGGTAACATCTGAAATACACTGATTTGTTTTTGAAATGGATACGAATAATGTTCACACCCTAAATCGAAAGCAATAAGTTCATATTTCTGATTCATAATACCAAGATAAAATATCGTTACATTGGCGATTTATCTATGAGTTCCCAAGGTTCTATATCTTGCCAAACACAATGATCTGCTATAAGCTGCCTATTTTCAATAGGCAAGTTCATGAAGTCGATAATGTGATCATTCGGGAAAAGACTTTCGCAGTAGCAAGGAAATACTCCCTCCGGTACAATTCCGATTCGTTCAGTTTCAAGTAATCGGCTTACCAGAGCATGTCCATCGACAAGTGATACCGGATATCCTGCTTTACGAATAGCCAAATAGAATTTTACAGTTTCAATTGTTCTGGTAAGTGCAGAACCCGAAAGAACGAGCTTGAAGCCATCATCATAGTGCCTAACATATAGGGAGATATGAGTGGAATTACCGCCTCTGCATACTTCCCATGGGTGACCATATTTATCCTTGAGATGAAGCCACTTAATAAACTCTTCTTCAGAGAACGCATCAATTTCTCCTAAACTGTCATCTCTTCCATCAGCATATCGGTAATACTGTTCTTTTGCCGAAAGGTCTGTGTCAGGATAATTGTTTGCCTTATATCCAAGAGCGCATAGTTCAAAAAAGTCATTAGCGGTGAGATGAGGTATTCTTTCAGAACTATCTGATGTATGCTCATTCACCAAAGAAACAAACTCGTTTATTTCATCTTGCGTTATGTCTTCGAAGAAATTAACGCGACACTGTGGGAAAATGTCCCAGTAATCCTTACGAACTATCGTTCCGGTTCTGTGGTTGAAAGGCAGCGAGGAATTTATTCTTTCATTGTACGTGCCGGCGTGAAGTTCAGAAAGACATCTTTTGATTTGTTCCAATATCCATCCGGTCAATTCAGAGATATCTTCTTCAAATGTGAAGTCCTTTTTCCGAGGATCTACTTCAATTACAAGGTCATGATTAAGGAATATCGCTCTATATCCGCAGTCTTCACGTTCAACTGTGCAAAGAACATACCAAACAGTATCATTTGGGTAGTAAGTGTTCCACAGTTCCTCAAATTCACTTCTGTCCTCGACCTCTCCTTCTTCAAGAAGTTCATCGTAGTCTCCAAAGGCTTCAATAGGACCTCTATCTGCGGTTATCCATAAGTCATGAACATTATTGTCATCCCTTATTGGCTTAATCTGCTTCATTAGCTGAAAAATTTCGTCTATGTTCTTAACAGATTTATCATCAAATGGGATAGCACACTCATTTAGATGCCTATAGCGATGCGCAAGAAAATCTAAATTGCCATCAATGACGGGTGCATACATATTTATTCCTCCGTTTCTATATAGCT
>NZ_JBJERV010000080.1:0-28418 GCF_051882455.1 Huintestinicola sp.
GCGTATGCACAGTCTGCGACGAGCCTGACCCCGACTACTCGGAGCCTGTTGAGCCCGAGCCTGAGCCCGAGCCTGAGCCTGAGCCCGAGCCTGAGCCTGAGCCTGAGCCCGAGCCCGAGCCTGAGCCTGAGCCCGAAAAGGTAGTTTACTATCCCGTTATCACAAGCGGAAATGTGGTTGCAGACAAGTCTTATGCTGCTGAGGGACAGACTGTTAATGTTATCGCAGGCCTTGGCTATGACATTATCGTTACAGACGCTAACGGACGTCAGATAGCAAAAATAACCGAAAAGGGCAGCTTTACGATGCCCGATTCAAAGGTTTATATAACTGCTGTTCAGAATGAGACATTCGCTCTTATGTCAACTGCTTGGAGACATTCCTATGTTTACTCCTTTGACTCGGATATGAACAGGATAAAGGTAAATTCCGATGTTAAGCGCGGAGTTATCGTTATCGACCTGGGCACTGAGTATGCGGGCAGGAATTTTACCATCTATGCAGGCAGAAAGAGCACTAAGACTGAGGTTATCTCCGGCACTCTCGACAAGTACGGAAGATTTACTTTCAGTGCCGATGAGGGTAAGAATTACACTCTGGTAATTGAATAAGTCATGTTAATAAAATTGTCCCGCGGTTCTCGGTATTTCAATTGAGAACTGCGGGATATTTTTATATCAGGTTATTGTTTTTTTCATTCCGTCTGTGCCTGCAAGGGTATTCGGGAATATGGCTTTCGCCGCTTCGAGATGTTCCTCGGGGACGGTGAGGGCGGGACTGAAATGGGTGAGCCACAGCTCCTTTGAACGGGAGCCTGCGGCTATTTCTGCGCTTTGTGAAAAGACCATATGACCCTTTTGGGTCATTTTGGGGATAAATTCGTCCTCCCCGTACATTCCCTCGCTGATAAGCAGCCCGGAATTTTCGGCAAATTCGGACAGTTCGGGGAAATATACCGTATCTGTGATATACGTGACCTTTAAGGGCGGGCGCTCGCTTTCGGTGACCATTTCGGGGGTGATGATGCTGCCGTTTACATCTATGCTCTGCCCTTTGTGGAGGACGCTTCGCATATTAACAGGCACACCCAGCCTGTCCGCCTTTTCGGGGCTGAAAACCGGTGGGCGGCGCTCCATTATGCTATAGCAATAACAGTCTATCCGATGTCTTACGGGCATAAAGCTTATTTCAAGCCCGTTTCGGAATATAGTTTCCCTGCCGTTTATTTCGTGTACGCTTATGTCAAAGGGCAGCTCGGGGCAGATACAGCAGAGCCTTTGTATTATCTCCCTGCCGCCTGCGGGGGCATATATCACGAGAGGGGAACATTTGCCGTAATTTCCTGCGGACAGGAGCAGTCCCGGAAGTCCTGCGATGTGGTCGGCGTGGAAATGGGTGATAAACAGGGTGTCAAGCCTTGCAAGGCTGAGTCCTGCTTTGGCAAGGGCTATCTGCATTCCCTCGCCGCAGTCGATAAGCAGGGCTTTGCCCTTATGCTCCGCCCAGAGACCTGTGAGATATCGGTTCGGCAGCGGCTTCATTCCGCCCGTTCCGGGCAGGCAGATGTCTATCATAGGCTTTTCCTTTCGGTTTATTCCGCAGCTTTGGTCGTTTCGGAAATGCTTTGCATTTCCATATTTTCCGTTTCTTCGATAAGTACGCCCTCGCCTGTCATTGTGGCGGCGGCATGGGTGACAACTGTCCCGCTGTCCTTTTCTCCGCCGCCGCAGGCTGTGAGCAGCACTGCCGTTATCAGAAGTGCGATAATTATTTTCATGCGTTTTCTCCGAAATATACGTCATACCACTGGAGGAATATGAATACTGTCCATATCTTGCGGCTGTTGTCATATTTCTCCGCTCTGTGGTCGTCAAGGAGCTTTATGAGCATTTCCGTATTGAAAAACTGCTCGGCGGCAGGTGATGTGAACGCTGTTTTTACGATATTATAGTATTTTTCCTCTCGGAGCCATACTCTGATGGGAACGGGGAAGCCCAGCTTCTTTTTGTTTGCGGTCTTGGGAGGTGCGGCTTTAAGGGCTGCCTTTCTCATTGCAAGCTTGGTGTTTTCCGTGCTAACACGGTACTGCCAGGGTATCTGCTCCGCAAGTGCCATTACCTCCTTGTCAAGGAAGGGAACACGCAGCTCAAGGGAATTTGCCATTGACATTTTATCCGCTTTGAGAAGGATATCCCCTGCCATCCAGAGGTGGAGGTCAAGATACTGCATTTTGGTGATATCGTCCTTGTCCCTGACCTTTTCAAAGAAGGGCGCTGTGATAGCTGTGGGGTCGGGGGCAGAGGTGGTTATCTTCAGAAGGCGCTTCCTGTCACGGGGGGAGAACATATAGGCATTGCCGATAAACCTTTCCTCAAGGTCCTTGCCGTTTCGCACAAGGAAGTTGACTCCTCTTTTGGGAGGGAGCTTTTCGGCAACACTGCCTATTCCCTTTCGGATAAATCTTGGCAGGGATTTATAGGCATGGGAGCCTAAGGGTTCCTTATAGATGTTATATCCGCCGAATATCTCGTCTGCGCCCTCGCCGGAGAGGACTACCTTTACATACTGTGCGGCTGTATTGCAGACAAAATAGAGGGCGATACAGGAGGGGTCGGCAAGGGGTTCGTCCATATGGTACTGTATTTTTTTGATATTGTCCCAGTATTCCTCGGGAGTTATGACCTTGCTGATATTTTCCTTGCCGATATACTTGGAAAATTCCTTTGCCCAGCCTATCTCATTGTATTTCTCGTCCTCTCCGAAGCCTACGGTGAAGGTCTTGTCAACATTTGCCACCGATGCGGCATAGCTGGAGTCAACGCCGCTGGAAAGGAAGCTGCCTACCTCTACATCGGCAATTTTATGAGCTTCTACGGAATTTTTGAAGGTATCGGAAATTCTGTCCACCCACATATCCATATCGGGCTTTTCGTCGGCGTTGAAGTTAACGTCCCAGTAACGCTTTATATCAAGCTTGCCGTCCTTGTATTTGAAGCAATGGGCGGGGGGGAGCTTATAGACGTTTTTGAAAAAGGTCTCGTTGGTGGGGGAATACTGGAAGGTGAGGTAATTTTCCAGAGCAGTGGTGTTAAGCTCCTTTACGAAGGCGGGGTGGGGAAGGAAGGACTTTATTTCCGAGCCGAAGATAAAGGTGCCGTTCATAAGGGCATAGTAGAAGGGCTTTATTCCGAAAAAGTCCCTTGCGCCGAAAAGCTCCTGCTTTTCCTTGTCCCAGATAACGAAGGCAAACATTCCTCTGAGCTTATCGAGAAGCTTCTCCCCGAATTCCTCATAGCCGTGGATAAGGGTCTCGGAATCGGTGTTGGTGGTGAATTTATGTCCCTTTTCCTCAAGCTCTTTTCTGATATCCTTATAGTTGTATATCTCGCCGTTGAAGAAAAGCACCTTGGACTTATCCTCGTTGAATATGGGCTGGTCGCCGCTGTCGGTTATGTCTATGATACTGAGTCTGCGAAAGCCCATGGCGATACATTCGTCGATATATCGTCCCTCGGAATCGGGACCGCGGTGTCTGATCTTATCCATCATTGCGCCCAGGACCTTGTTTGAGTTGTCAATGGCATTTGTAAACCCTACAAATCCGCACATACTATCATCTCCGTTATTTAAGGTATTCATAGCATTATACTCTTATCTTTCCATTGCTATGACCATATTATAATAATACCATTTTAAGGGCAAAAGGTCAATAGAAACTCCCGTTTTTATTTTCGGAGCTCTGACAGCTCTTCCTCGGTAAGCTCCCTGTATTCCCCGGGGGCAAGGCTTTCGTCAAGGGGCACGCCGCCGATGTTTATCCGCTTGAGATAGACGATACAGCAGTCAATTGCTCTGAGCATTCGCTTTACCTGGTGATTTTTTCCCTCTTCTATGGTTATCTCTCCCGAAAATATTTTTTGTGCAGGGTATTTGAGCAAATGCTCACGCTTATTCTCGGGGAGAAAATCGGTAATTTCGGTTATCACGCCCTCTGAGAGGCACTTTATCCTTGCGGGGCGGACGGGGGTATTGCTGCCCCGCATCGTAATGCCCTCGGAGACCGCTTTTATCTTTTCCTCGGTGAGCACTCCTATGGCATAGAAAAAATAGGTCTTGGAAACGTGCTTGTCGGGGTGCATAAGGCTGTAGGTAAGGGCGCCGTCGTCGGTTATGAGAAGAAATCCCTCGGTATCCTTGTCAAGCCGTCCCGAGGGGTGGAGGGTATCACGCATATCCTCGGGGAAATAGTCCATGACCGTTTTGCATAAGCTGTCTTTTTTGGCGGTGACACAGCCTTTGGGCTTATGGAACATATAATAACGGGGCATATTTTTTATCACCCTTTCAAAAAATCAAAGCACAGAATGAACTTACTTTCTGTGCTTTGAAAGGAACTTATTCATTAAAAAAATCTGCGGCTCTTATCACAAGAGGCTCTTCATTTTTTCGGTATATCCCTGCGGATATGCTGTCCTCAAAGGAATAAAACTCTATATTGCTGCGGGAGCCGTCAAAAAGATAAACGATGATCTTCTTTTCATCGGGGTCTATTGCCCAGTATTCCTTTACTCCTGCGGAGCGGTAAAGAAAAAGCTTTTTGCCCAGATCTATGCCTGCGGTGGAGGGGGAAAGTATCTCGATGACCCAGTCGGGAGCGCCGTTATGATACTGACCGTCTATCCTGTCGGGGTCGCAGGTAACGAAAATGTCGGGCTGGACTACGGTATCATCGCTCAGCTTCACATCGGCAGGTGCGGCATAGACCTGACATCTGCCCTTATGCTTTATAATATAGCTTTTGATACTGAAAAAAATATCTCCCGATATCTTCTGATGGAGAAAACCGGGGGCGGGAGACATATAGACTATCTCTCCGTTTATAAGCTCGCAGGGTTTTTCGGACTTCAACAAGCGAAATTCCTCTGCGGTCATTTTTACATCTCGGACAGCCATAGTATCAGCTCCTTTCAAAGCTATTATACCACATCTGCCCTTTGCAAGTCAAGACAAAATCAGTCCACAGGGGTGTTTTCCTTGAGTATTCGTCCGTCGCGGAGAAGGCTCCTGAGTGTTTCGCTGTCATTGTTTGCGATAGCGTCACGGTATTCTCCCAGACGTGCCATAATGTAGTCTATCTCGAATAACAGGGGCTCCTTGTTCATGAGGAAAAGGGGCGTCCACATATTTTCGTTTAGCTTTGCAACTCGGGTCAGGTCCTGGAAGGAGCCTGCGGAGAAGCCCAGCTGCTGCTGATGGGTGGGGCTTTTGATGTATGCGTTGGAGACAACGTGGGCAAGCTGGCTGGTGAAGGCGATTATCCTGTCATGCTCCTCGGGGGTGGCTTTTACCACCTTTTTGAAATGGATAGAGTATGCAAGGTCCTCTATAATGTGTATCTCCTCCTGCGGAGTGCTTTCGATGGGGGTCATAATAAAGCTTGCGTTATCGAAAAGGTTGTCCAGAGAATATTCAAAGCCCGAAAATTCTCGTCCTGCCATGGGGTGGACGCCGATGAAGGTCACTCCCCTTTCAGCAAGAATTGGCGTCACCTCGTCAACTATGGCTTTCTTGATACCGCCTGTGTCGATAACTATGCTGCCCTCCTTGAAAAGGTCGGCATTTTCCTTGATGAAGCTGATTATGGTGGGGGGGAAGAGGGAGACAATGGTGATATCCGCTTCGGAAACGTCCTTTGCCTCGTAATCTATTGCATTCTGGGAGAGCGCCATTTTTACGGTCTTTCTGTCGATGTCTATGCCGCCTACAAGGTGGTTTGTATGCTTCTTTATCGCCTTGCAGAGCGAGCCGCCGATAAGTCCCAGTCCGACTGCAACTATTTTCATATCCTTTAAGTCCTTTCAAAGTCGATCTTATGCTTTTTATTATAGCTTATTTTTATGAACATTGTATGACTTCTCTGTAACTTCTTTGCATAAACACATAAAAGCTTTAAATCGGTAAAGCAAGCTGATGTTCAGACAGTCCCTCCCCGTTTTCTGCGGTGAGAGACTGTCTGAATATCATTCATAAAGCTTTGGAAGCTCGTCAAGGGTTATTACATATTCGTCATTGTAGATGGCTTTAAGGTCATCTGTGTCGTTATTGTCCGTTATATATTCCGTATGCCAGGTCATAAACCACACCCAGCCCACATTGTCCTTTTTAAGCTGTGATACGGTGGGTATGCGTCCGCATTCGTGGAAGCAGACGGGGACATCGCTGCCGACGATATCCGTTACCTTTTTGTAGAGACTGCCGTTTGCTCCGTCCTTGTAGGAGTCGGCTCCTGCTATGTCCACATATTCATCGCCGGGGTACCACTTGTCATAGCCCCTGCCGTTGCCCGAATAGCCGAACACCCAGATGAGATTGTCAAGTCCCCAGTAGTTTGTGTATCTGTCGTACATTATTATCCAGAGCTTTTTGAAATTCTCCGCTCCCCCCTTGCTCCACCAGAACCAGCCGCCGTCCAGCTCGTGGAAGGGTCTCCAGAGGACGGGGATGCCCTTGTCGCGAAGCTCGGTCAGCGCCTTTGCGCCCTTGTCCATTCCTGCGATAAGTGCATTGTATTCGTCCGTACCCTCGGTCAGCGCCTTGTCCCAGTCGGCAATTTCCGTTTTCATACACTCGTCCCAGCTGTGGCTGAAATCACAGCCGCAGTGCCAGCAGATGGTGACGATGCCGCCTCTGTTGTGCCATTCCTCCGCGCGGCGGTTTACTCCCTCGAAATCGTCGTTCATATAGTCAAGTCCACGTATTGCGGGGTATTTTCCCGTATTTTCATAAATGTAATCAAACTCGTACTGTTCGCTGCCCATCCAGGTGGACTCCTGCTGTCCCGAGATAATGCCCTTTCTGTAGGTGTCGCAGATGTATTTGTACAGTGCCCTGGCTTCTCTGCTTGCTTTCGGGTTTGAAAGGGTAAGCTCCGCGCTTTGGGTGACAGACGTATCTTTCCCGTTTTTGCTGTCCGATGTGCAGGCGGCGGAGGACAGGGCTGTCACTAAGGCGGCTATGAGCGCAAATATCTTTTTTATCATAATATCCCTCTTTCCTCAAGTATTTTTCTGACTGTAAGGAGCGTGAAATCGGGGTCGTCTCCCTCTTCGGAGTACTGAATATTATTCAGCCTTTCTCCGGTCAGCTCCCCCTGCTTTATGATGGCGATATCCGCATTCCGGAGCATTTCTATGTCAAACAGGCTGTCTCCTGCGGCGATCATCTCTTCCCCGTACATCTCTTTAAGCCACAAAAGTGCCGCTCCCTTGTTTATTCCTTTAGGTACGGCGTATATCTTATCGCCGTTGTCAAAAAGGTCAACCTTTTCGGGGCATAGCTTTTCCGCTGTGAGACGGAGTGTTTCAAGGGGGATATGACTTTTGGTGAATATAAATGTGCCGTCCACAAGGCGGACTTCAAAATACACATCGGGAAGGCTCTCCCAATAGCTTTTTATCCGCTCCATTTCAGCCATTGCAGGCAGGATATGCTCTTCTGCCCGCTTTCTCCAAATGGGGTCGGGAACGCCGTTTACAAGGAGATTTCCCCCGTTGTCGCATACTGCAAGGCGGGGCATTCCCGAGGGGAAGCTTATCCGCTCATACTGCTCGATCGAACGGGTGGTTATGGGGATAAATGTGACTTTTTCGGAAATTTCCCAGAGGAGCCCTGCGGATAAAGGGGTCATAAAGGAAAGCTTTTTGCTCTCCTTCTCCTCCACGCAGATATTATCCTCCGTAAGGCGTTTGTATGAAAAAATAAGCGTTCGGTCAAGGTCGGACAGAAACAGCATTTTTACTTCCTTTCTCACGTATCCGCAGGCATATTCTTGATAATTCCGCAGGCACGGTAGCATTTAAGGGGATATTTCTTAACGGGCACGCCCTTTTCACGGGCAAGCTCGATAATATGCGCCACATATTCGTGGGGAGCGTCCTCGGCGATAAGCACCATATACGGCACCCGCCGCAGGAGAACTCTTGTAGTCTCCCCGATCCCCGGCTTTACAAGGTTGATGTCGGCGATACCGAAAGCCCTTGCCACCTCTGCGGTCTCGGAGCGTCCCGAGCCGTATACAAAGGCTTTTGCTTCAAGAGCGATATCACCGTATCCCATACAGGCTTCAACGGCGTTTATGTATTCGTATGAGCGGTCATAGGGCTCAAGCTCCTTGTAGTATGCCGCTCCGTGGAAATCATTTTCCCCGATAATGTCGCTTCTGAGAAATGTTCGGCTCATTAGCCCCGAAACTACCGAATTAAGGCAGGAGCTTGCTATAAGGAAGTCCTCATGTGTGCCGCAGAAGGGGGTTATGCAGGCGGGGTCGGATATTACTGCTATTCTGGGGTCAACGCCATTATAGTCCACCATTGCTTCATTTACCTGATTTTGTATTGCTCCCTTGCCCGTCCAGCCGTCCACAAACTGCAGGCTTTCGGGGCTGTGGCGGCGGAGAATGTATCTCATTGCGTTTTTGTCAATTCCCCGTCCGCGGATAATGGAAACGGCGTAGTGGGGTATGTCAATGCCGTACTTTTTCTCAAGGTAATGCTTTATCATTATTCCTGCGGGCAGTCCTGCCCTTGCAAGGGATACAAGGACGGGGGCTTTTTTATCCCTGATTATCCTTTCGGAGACCTCGGCAATGCACCTTGCGGTTATTCCCGAGAAGCGCTTTAATGCATTCTCATATTCCCTGATATAGTCGGGAGAGGGGTCGTATTCAAGGGGGAGCATTTCGCAGTAGTGAACGCCGCTCTGTATAAGGGGTTCACGCTTCTCCGCAGGCAATGGCTCCACCATTCCCGTTATATCCTTCAAAAGCACTGTGACATCTTTTTCGTCATAGCTTGAGCGCATAAATTTATCCATCAGGCAAACTCCTTGTCATTGGTAAGGTCGCCGCTCCCGCTTATGGGAATGACCTCGCCTAAATATGTAGGCTCGGGCTTGAAAATTACCTTTACAAAATCCTTGTCCCTGGCAAGCATTTCACGGAAATCGTAATAATCCTGCCTGATATAGGTTTGCAGGTCGGAGGACACTCCATAGGCTTCAAGTCCCAGCTTTTCGGCTATATACACCGCCCTGTAAAGGTGATAGCTCTGGGTGACGATAAGCACCCGCTTGGCGGCAAAAACTTCCTTGGCGCGGTACATGGTCTCATAGGTGGAAAAGCCTGCGTGGTCCATAAAAACGTCCTCGGAGGGCACTCCCCTGTCGATGGCATACTGCTTCATTGCGTTTACCTCGTCATAACTTACCCTGCCGTGGTCCCCGGACATAAGAAGCTTGGGGGCGGCGCCTTTGTCATACAGCTCAATGCCTCTCGTGAGCCTGTCGCTGAGCATCGGGCTGGGTGTTTCCCCGTTTACCCGACAGCCCAGAACGATTATGCAGTCAATATCGGAAAGCTCCGCTGCGCTTTCGGGCGATAACATTCTGTCCGAAACGGAGCCTTTTACATATTCGCTTATCCCTACAGCGGCGCAGATGGCTATTATACCGATTATCGCAAGGATAATGAAAATTTTCAGGAGCTTTTTAAGTCCCTTCTTTGTTTTGTCCGTCATTCTGCGTTTTCCTTTCAATCTGAAAATCTCTCCCCGGAAAGGGGCGACCCCTTTGTCATTTCGTTTTATTTATCGCGAAATGAGCAAGGTTTGTCGCTCGGTACCGGTATAACTTCTTTACCGGTACTTCCCCTAAAGCCGGAGAGAGATCTTTTATGATGTTATACTGTGCCTGTTACAAGCTCGCCGTTATCGTCAAGGAATATCTTCACTCTTGGGGTCTCCACCTCGAATTTCTTGACGGCTTCGTTTATTACCACCTTTGAGCCGGGGTATGCCATACCCTTTACGGTTACAAAGCAATGCTGGACCTCGCTGAGGCTTTCGTCAATGCTCGCTATACGCTTGCGTATCTGCTTGACCTCATTCTGGCTGGCAAACTTTGTCTTGATGGCTGAGCCTAAAAGCTCCTCCTTATCCTCGGGAAGCTTTTTCAGCTCCTTGCGCTTGGCGTTCAGGAACTCCGCTATCTGGTTGCACCGCTCTACGGTGGACTCAAGCTCGGATATCTTTTTAAGGCACTCGTTTTTCTCTGCGGAAAGCATTGCGTTGTCCCCTGCTGTGACCTCGGTGGGGGCGTAATTCTTGGTTCCCAGGAATGTTACCTCGGTATTGCCGAGAACGGTGTATTTTCCGCCGTTTATGCTCTTTGATACAAGGTTTCCGCCGCAGTAAACGGTACAGATAACAAAATTCTGAACGTTAAGGTCGCTGTCGGTGGAGATGTCCGAATATTCGCAGAACTGGCAGGAAACATTGCCGTGAGCGGTGAGCTTGGAGTTTATGGCTCCCTTTTTGATGGTTATCGCGCCGCCTGCCTTGAGCTTTGCGCCTGTGGCATTGCCGCCGATGGTGATATCCTTGCCTGCGGTAACGGAAAAGCCCTCAAGCACCTCGCCCTTGATGACAACATCTCCCAGGAAATCAATATTTCCCACAGAAGCGTCCACATCGCCGTTTATGGTGACAACGGGCTCCACGCAGAACGCCTTGTCCCGATAGCACACATGACCGTCAATGGCTGCGACGATGGTAAGACCGTCCTCGGAAAGCTTTGTTCCCCTGCCTATGGTGTAGGGAGCAGGCTTGCCGGGAGCCGCTTTCATCACAACTCCTCTGATATCCTTGCCGTCGGTCCCCGCTTCGGGCGGAGTTATTTCGGCAATGACATCGTTTGTATGGATATTTCTTATAAGTCCTAAGTTTTTGTAGTCAACAAAGCCGTTCTCGTCCTCCTGGGGGGCGATGATCTGCTCCTTGTCGTACTTGTATGTGATCGTGCCGTTTTTGCCGTCTATGGGCATATCAGCCTCTGCCGCCTTTATCTCCTTGTCGAAATCCTTGCTTTCGATAAGTCTGCGGATAAGCGATTCGTTAACGTTATACTTAACGCCCTTTGCGCTGAGAGCGGATATCACGCCCTCAAAGGTTATCTCTCTGCCGCCGTTCTGAGGCGGATAGACAGACATATATGCCACCGAAAAATTAGGCTGAACGGTTATGATAACTTCTCCGTCTACGGGAGGATTGCCGTTATTCTGTACTGCCATTTTTATTATCAGTCCTTCCCTATTAGCGGCAAGAAATTCAGAGGCAAGAGGCAGGATGCTCCTGCTGCCAAAATTCTGCCATTCTATTTTTCTATATTATGATTATACCATATTACACAGCTTTTGGCAACAGCTTTATATCAAATCTGTAAGTTATTCACAAAAATAAATCATATCATACAGCATATACACGAAAGAATATCAGCTCTTTCGGATATCCGTAACGGTAAGCACCCTGTCATCGGTCTTAAAGGATATCTCAAAGCCGCCAAAGCTCATTGTATATATCCTGTCGGGAGAATGGTACTGGGGGCGGGGGTCCTGGGAAAGCACCTCCGAAAGCCCCGGAAGCTTATCCTCGGGGATCTGCTGTGCAATGCTTTCGGGTATTTCCACTTTAAGCCGTCCCTCACGCTCTGTAAGAGCAAAGCCCCCGGACGCATCGGGGTGTGAATCGGTGTAGGCAAGGTAGGGCTTTATGTCGATTATGGGAGTGCCGTTCATAAGGTCGGCTCCCGAAACGTACAGCACGGGTCCCAGAGGGGTGTGTAACTCTATCCTGTCGAGCCTTACGGAGGAAAGCCCTATAGAATTGGGGCGGAAGGGGGAACGGGTGGCAAACACGCCCATTCTCGTATTGCCCCCCAGTCTCGGGGGACGGACGGTGGGAGACCATTTTTCCCTTACCGCTTCGGAAAACTGCCACAAAAGCCAGATATGGGTAAAGCCCTCAAGCCCTCTGAAGGCTTCGGGAACACGGTATTCGGGTTCAAAAACTATTTTCGAGCCTATATCCGCAAGTCCGCTCTGGCGGGGAACGCCGAATTTCTCCGTAAAATCATTCTCTATCCTTGCGATTATTTTAAGTCCGCTGTCTGTTTTCATAAGATCCCTCAGATGAGCTTTCCCTCAAAATGGTCCATTTCGTGCTGGATTATCTGAGCGGTAAAGCCCGAAAATCTCTGCTTCTGCTTTCTGAATTTTATATCCAGATACTCGGCGCATATCCATTCATATCTCTCTGTTTTCCGCTTTCCTTCAAGTGAAAGGCAGCCTTCTTCCGCCTCATAGGTCTCGGGCGAATGGGCGGTGATGACGGGGTTTATCATCACAAAGGAGCTTTTCCCTGCGGAAATTGCGGCAATGCGCTTGTTTACGCCTATCATATTGGCTGCCATTCCCACGCATATGTCCGAGTTTGCTTTGAGAGTATCAAGCAGGTCCTTTGCGGTCTTTATGTCGCTTCTGTCCGCAGGCAGTGCCTTTTCCGAAAAGATGTCCGCGCCTTTTTTTATCTCTCTGACCATTTTTATCATTTCCTTTATCCGCTTAATGAAAAAGGGTACCCGTACTTTTACGTGTACCCTTTATCTGTTATGTATCCGTAATATCAGAATGTGAGCTCGCCTGCTTCAAGCTGCGCTGCGATGGTATCGTTGATAACGGTGTATGTAGCGTCTACCTGGATATTGCCGATGAGCATTCCCGCAAAGAAGGACAGGATAAATCCTGCAACAAGAACCGCCATGGGGATATCCATAATTGTTACCGCTGCCTCGCTGAAGGTGTTGTCCTTCATATTCTTGTTGACGATACGGCATACGATTATCAGAGCAACAGCGGCTGCAAGAAGAGCTATAAGAATGATAAGATACATGGTGTAATCCGTTGTTACATAAATAAGCTTGGGATTATCGGGCTTGTAGTAAACGGATACTCTGTCGCCCATCTTATAATCCTCGCCTGTGGCAGGGTTTTTGCCGTTAAGAGTAATGGGACCGCCCCATTTTTCCTGGTTATAAGCAACATACTTTCCCTTTGCAAATGCCTGCTTGCCAAGATAGGTGAATTTTGCGTCTTTCTTTGCATTTTCCGCATTCTCGCCCTTTAATACTTCTGTGATAAAGAAGTCGGTATTCTGGCGGGTCTCAAGGTCGCTGGCAGATGTGGCGTACCATGTCTCGCTTGTGACCTTATTGAGCTTTGAATAACGGGCAAGACCCATTTCGATGTTGAACACTCCCACGCACAGTGCCACAGCTGCAATGCAGAGAAGGACACAGGCTACGATATAACGCTTTTTCAGTTTCATTGCTTCATTTCCTCCTGTCGGTATCAAGGGCATTACCGCGCCCTTATTTCTTTCATTCCTTAAAAAATTATATCATATAATTTTCATATTGTCAAGCAGGTGAGGTAAATTTTGCAGGAGGAAAACGGGTATTGATGTCAAACAGTAAAGCTGTCCATATCTCTTTGCAGCTCCTCAAGAAATCTGCTGATATGATAACCGTCGGTGGCTGCGTGGTGGCAGGTGAGGGACAGGGGAAGAAGCTCTCTTTCGCCCTCTGCAAATATCTTCCCCGCCTCAACGGAAGGAAAATAATAGGGCTTGTTTTCATAGCTGTGTACGGCAAAATGCTCAAATTTCACCCATGGTATACAGGACACCGTATACGCATTGGGCGGCGGAAGTCCCGGTCTGCCCAGTACGCCGTGACGGTCACCGTAAAGCCGCCCGTTTTCAAGATAACTGCCGTAAAAATCCTCAAAATCATCGGAATACTCCGTCCACATCAGCGAAAAGGTCTTATCGTCATCGTGAAAATGGGCGTAAAGGGGGGTGAGGGTATCGTAAAACCCAAGCTGTCCCTCCGACTCCGCAAGCTTGAATTCGGTCTGACTGCTCAGATCTCTCGTTACCAGCCAGAGGTATACGGGGAAGAATTTTATCCCCTCTTTCCTTATGGTCTGTCTGAGCCTTGTGACGTCCATATTTACGGTCAGCGAATATCCTGTGGGCGCCATTTTCGAGAAATACATAAATACCTCTCTGCGGGGATATGAAGCCATATCCAGTGGTGTGAAAATCATTTCATCGTCTCCTTTCGGTCTGATGATATGATAATAACACATTGTTCTGCAAATGTAAATAAACGCTCCGTAGAGACAAAAAAACGTTCCCGACAAATTCATCGGGAACGGCTGCTTGTCGATAAAGTGAAGAAATAAAAAAAGTTGCACAAATAAACACCACACTAAAAGTTTCGCTCAAGCCTTTTCAAAGGCTTGCGGGGGTCAAGGGGGCAGAGCCCCTTGTCGCCCTCCGCAGAGGGCGAAATCCCCTTTATCCTTCAAAAACGGTGCAAGGGGTGAGAAATGAGACAGCATTTCGAGGGGAAGGCATATTGTGAAGCAAGCTTCACACGACCGCCTCCCCTTCTTACAAGTTTTAGGTAACTTACCCTCAAAAACGTTCCGGTGGAACGTTTTTGACAAAGCAATTTTTATATAGGGTTGTGCATATTATACAATGGTCATTCCTTTTTCGACACGCTGACGTTCCCGACAAATTCATCGGGAACGGTTCTGTAAGAATTTGATTTAATCGCCGAAAGAAATGCCCAGGTCCTTTGCGGTGGTAACGTAGTTGCCCTCGGGGTCAACGAACTTGGTCTTTCCTGCGACCTCACTGAGAGGATTTTCGCCTATCTTTGCATTTATCATGGCAACGGAAACGCCGTACTTGCCTGCGTCTATGAGCTGAGCCGCTCTTACGCCGAAGCGTGTGGCAAGTATCCTGTCGTATGCGGAGGGGCTTCCGCCTCTGAGCATATGTCCCGGAACGCAGACTCTTGTCTCGATGCCCGTGGCCTTCTGTATCTGTGCGGCAATGGTGCTTGTGGCGGTGGTTATGCCTGCCTCAAGACGTGCCTTTGCGCGCTCCTTTTTCTTGAGCTTTGCCTCTTCCTTGCTGTATGCGCCCTCGGCAACGGCAACGATGGAAAATCTGTGACCGTTGTCCGCACGCTTCTGCATAGCCCCGCATATCTTGTCGATATCATAGGGTATCTCGGGAATGATTATTGCGTCCGCTCCGCCTGCAACGCCCGAATAGAGGGTGAGCCAGCCTGCC
Source organism: Huintestinicola sp. (assembly GCF_051882455.1). Taxonomy (NCBI): domain Bacteria; kingdom Bacillati; phylum Bacillota; class Clostridia; order Eubacteriales; family Oscillospiraceae; genus Huintestinicola; species Huintestinicola sp. The sequence continues at coordinate 15,039 of NZ_JBJERV010000080.1, forward strand.
TTGTTGCCCATTATCTCAACCATAAGGATACGGCTGTGGGATGCAGCGGTGGTGTGGAGCCTGTCGATAACGTCGGTACCGATATCAACGGCTGTATGGAAACCGAAGGTAACGTCCGTTCCGTAAATATCATTGTCGATGGTCTTGGGAAGTCCGATGATGTTGAGTCCTTCCTCGCTGAGAAGGTTTGCAGTCTTATGAGTACCGTTTCCGCCGAGAGTCAGCAGGCAGTCAAGCTTCTGCTTCTTGTAGGTGTCCTTCATAAGCTTTACCTTGTCGATGTTATCCTCGCCTATGCTGGATATCATCTTGAAGGGCTGGCGCTTTGTTCCCAGGATAGTTCCGCCCTGGGTGAGTATTCCCGAAAATTCGGAAGGCTCCATTTCACGGGCAATGTTGTTTATGAGACCGTAATAGCCGTTCTGTATGCCGACTATCTGCACATTGTCAACGCCCATTTTCTCATAGCACGCCTTTGCGATGCCTCTGATGGTAGCGTTAAGACCGGGGCAGTCGCCTCCGCTTGTAAGGATACCTATTCTTTTCTTAGCCAATTTTTATCATCCTTTCCCCATATTATTTTGGGATATGAACCGCTTTATACTGTGATCTGTCTTGACTGTCTTGCACGTAAGAACTCCTCAAATCTGTCCGCAGGCATAGGCTTTCCGAAGAAGTAGCCCTGGGCATAATCGCAGCCCGATTTTTTGAGTATCTCGCCCTGTCCCACAGTTTCGATGCCCTCTGCGATAGTCTCTATCTTCTTGGACTTTGCGATGCGGATAACAGCCGAAACTATCTCCCTCGATATCTCGTCCTCTTCAAGATACATGATAAAGGAGCGGTCGAGCTTCAGAAGAGTTATGGGAAGCACCTGGATATAGCTGAGAGAGGAATATCCCGTTCCGAAATCGTCCATGGAGAGCTTTACTCCCAGGTCCTTTATCTCCTGCATCTGCATAACTGCGTGGTCGATGTCCTTGAGCGCAAGGCTCTCGGTAAGCTCAACATCAAGATACTGAGGAGCAAGACCCGTTTCTTCAAGCGCAGTGCGGATAGTTTCGGTAACGTTTGTCTGATAGAAATCGATAGCGGAGAGGTTTATGGATACGGTAACGGGCGCAAGACCCATATCCTGCCACTGCTTGTTCTGACGGCAGGCTTCAAAGAGGACAAAGCGGCTTATCTGGGTAATGAGCATGGAATTTTCCGCAACGGGGATAAAATCGCTGGGAGGCACCACTGTGCCGTCGGGCTTTATCCAGCGGATAAGAGCCTCCATACCCATTACGGAGCCGTCCTCAAGGTTGATCTTAGGCTGATAATAAAGCACAAGCTCGTGGTTATCGATAGCCTTTCCAAGCTCCTTTTCAATGGCGTTGCCCGCAATGATGGCGTCGTGGGCATGGTTATCGAAGCGAAGAATGGAGCTTCTTGTGCCGTCTGAGAGGCTGAGGGCAAATTCTGCGCGGTCAAGCACCTGGGCAAAATCTCCCATTCCTCCGTCGCTCATAAGGCAGTAGCCTGCGGAGCAGGTGATGTTCTGGGTCTCAAGACCCATTCCGTTAATATTCGCCATGTCAAGCTGTATGCGCTTGATAAGTCTTATGGGCAGCTCCTCGTCCTCTGTAGCCTTTACCAGCAGGGCGAAATTGTCGCCGCCTATCCTTGCGGTAAAGCCGCCCTCGGTGAGGTTTGAAAGCAGCACCGCAGCTATCTCCTTGAGGAGGTGGTTTCCGTTTGTATAGCCGCAGGTATCGTTTATGATATGGAAGCTGTCGATGTCGAGAACGATGACCCAGTAGTTAACGCTGCGGTCGGCTCTGGTACATTCAAGTATCTCGTTGCCCATCATCATGAATTTGTTTCTGTTGTATATCTGAGTAACCTCGTCGATATACGCCATACGCTCGATAACAAGGTCCTTTTCCTTTTCGGCGGTGATGTCCATAATGGCGCCGCCCACGTCCAGATTGCCCGATTCGGGGGACTGATATCGGAAATTGAACCAGTGATAATCGCCGTCCGCAGCCCTTGCGCGGAAGTCGACCGAATGTATCTCATTTCGGGAAAGTCCCTCGGAAGCGCTTTTCATTCCCGAAGCAAAGGTGTCGAAAACCACTCTGTCCTTGGGATAGAATGCCTCTCTTATAATCTCGCCTGAAACGTATCCGCCCTCGGAAACTATGCCCAGCATCTCGCAGAGCTGGTCGGAAACATAGAAGCGGCTGCTGCCCTGCTCCTTGAGGATAAGTCCTATCTCGGAAAGGTCCATTGAAAGCGCATAGCGTCTCTCGGACTCACGGAGCTTTCTTGAAGCGGCAATGACCTCCTGCTTCATCTTATTTGTCTCGGTAAGGTTAGGACCTATGGACATAAGAACGGTGACATCTTCCTTTGCGGCAATGCTCCGCTTTGAAATTGACGAAACAATTGAGGTGTTCCATACGGTACAGACCGAGGAGCCGTTCTTTGTCTGAATGAGAAATTCCTCGTCGCGGCTGTTGATGATGCCCTGGAGATTTTCCGAAAATGCGTCGGGAGGGAGCACCTTTTTCATTACATCGGGGTCAAGAAGCTCCTCCTCGGAATAGCCTGTAGTGCGGATAAAGGCATTGTTTGCTCTTACGAAGCTGAAAGAGGTATCCCAGAGAACGACCATGGAATTAAGCTGTTCAATGGTTTTCTCGAGGTTTTTGAGCTCCTTGAACTTGTTTGTCCTGCTGCTGTGAACGATCGCTACGGCACCAACTAACAGAGCCCCCGCAATAACATAGCAGACCGAGGATATGGCAGCCGAAGCACTGTCGGGGTTATTTTTTATTACATTTATTACAAGGCACACGGCAATAACGTCGGTAAGAATATAAGCGACAGCAAATATTATTTTTTCGGTAAGGCTCTGTCCGCTTCTCTTGCGCATAAGCTCCACCCCTTTCCCCCATTATGGGAACTGTTTTTACGAAACCGCTTGCAGCGGAAAAAATTGCATAAATCATTAGAATAATTATACAACAATTATAGCTGATATGTCAATATGACAATGTGAATTATTTATTTGAAATCTGATAATATTTTCCCCCGCAATAAAAACCGGCGCCTTTCCATTGTATAATATGCCGAAAATTAACAGAATATTATTTAATGTCAACTGCATTTTATACAAAAAGACTTCATTCTCCCGCCATTATCTCCACCGCACGCTGCATAACATCAACAGGCTTGTCGGAAGGCGTGAGCTTGATGGCGATGTAGGGCTTTTCGGAGGAGCCGTTTACCGACACTCTGCCCTTGAACTCTGCAACAAGTGCCTGTATCTGCTCCATGGTGGCGGAGCTGACAAATATCATGAGCACATCTTTTCGCTGGGTTATCTCCTTTATCCCCGCCTTTCCCGCCATATTTCTGGTGAGGGCAACGGTGATAAGCCCCTGGATAGCCTTGGGAGGGTCGCCGTAGCGGTCGATGAACTCGTCGAGGAGGTCAAGGCTGTCCGCCTTGGTGGAGACTGCCGCTATCTTGCGGTATGCGTCAAGTCTGCCCGACAGGCTCTCGATGTAATCATCGGGAATGTGAGCCTCGATCTGCAGGTCAATGAGACATTCCTCCGGTGCTCTGGGCACAGGCTGTCCGGTTTCCTCGGCAATGGCTTCGTTAAGGAGCTGGAGATACATATCATATCCCACCGCCTCCATATGACCGTGCTGTCTGCCGCCCAGAATTGAGCCTGCACCTCTTATCTCAAGGTCGCGCATGGCAACTCTGAAGCCGCTGCCGAACTGGGTGAATTCCCTGATGGCGTCAAGCCTTTTTGAGGCAATTTCCGTAAGCACCTTGCCCCGTCTGAAGGTAAAATAGGCAAAGGCGCGGCGGTTTGAACGTCCAACGCGTCCCCTCAGCTGATACAGCTGGGAAAGTCCTAAGTGGTCTGCGTCCTCGATGATAAGGGTGTTTACGTTTGGCACGTCAACGCCCGTTTCGATAATGGTGGTGCAGACAAGTATATCTATCTCATGCTCCACAAGCTCCGTCCAGATGTCCGAAAGCCGTTCCTCGGAAAGCTGACCGTGAGCCACGGCAATGCGCGCGTCGGGGATAAGCTCCGCTATCTTTGCGGCAGTTCCCTCGATAGTTTCCACACAGTTGTGGATATAGTAGACCTGTCCGCCCCGGCGCATCTCCTTGTTTATCGCCTGAACGATAACGCCCATATTATGCTCGATAACATAGGTCTGAACGGGATATCTGTCCACAGGCGGCTCCTCGATAACGCTCATGTCCCTGATGCCGCTCATAGCCATATTGAGAGTTCTGGGAATGGGAGTTGCCGACAGCATGAGCACGTCCACGCCCGTAAAGGCTTCCTTGAACCGCTCCTTGTGAGCCACGCCGAAGCGCTGCTCCTCGTCGATTATGGCAAGTCCTAAGTCCTTGAAAACAACGTCCTTCTGGACTATGCGGTGGGTGCCTATGACCATATCAACGGTGCCTACTTTAAGCTGCTTTAAGATCTCCTCCTGCTGCTTTTTGGTGCGAAATCTGGACAGCAGCTCTATCTTGAAGGGGAAATGCTCGAAGCGCTTTACGGCACTCTGGAAATGCTGCCAGGCAAGAACGGTGGTGGGAACGAGTATGGCACACTGCTTTCCGTCAAGCATACATTTGAATGCCGCTCTGAACGCTACCTCGGTCTTGCCGAAGCCCACGTCTCCGCAGAGAAGTCTGTCCATGGGGACGGGCTTCATCATATCCTGCTTAATTTCCTCAATACAGCGGAGCTGGTCGTCGGTCTCGGTGTAATCAAAGCGCGCCTCGAAATCCTGCTGCCAGTCATTGTCCTCGGAGAAGGCAAAGCCCTTTGTCTGAGCGCGCTTTGCATAAAGGGCGATAAGCTCGTCCGCCATATCCTTGACAGCCTTCTTGACCCTTGAACGGGTCTTCTGCCACTCGTTGGAGGACAGCTTGTTGAGCTTCACGCCCGTATCGTCACGGGGACCTATATACCGCGAAATAAGGTCCATCTGGGTAACGGGAACGTAAAGCACGTCCGTACCCGCGTATTTTATGGTGATGTAGTCCTTGGTAATGCCCTCAAGCTCAAGCTTGCGTATGCCCTCAAATCTGCCTATGCCGTGGAGCGCATGAACAACAAGGTCCCCGGGGGTGATGTCCGCAAGGGATTTTATCTCCTCGCCCTTTTTCTTTTTCCGAAGCTTGCGCTTGGAGGTCATAGCCCTTGCCTGGGTGATAAGGGCGGTCTTGATGTCGGGGTAATCATAGCCCGAGGAAAGGCAGCCTGTGGTAAGGAGCGCCCGTCCCTTGGTGAGAACGCTGTCGGCGTTCATGATATCGCAGGGAATGCCCTCTTCTCTCAGGTCATCGGCAATGATAGGCAGTGTCTTTTCCGAGCCTGCAAGGACTACCACCGAATAGTTGCGGTTAATGAGAGAGCGCAGGTCCTCGGTCAGCTGGCGTATCTCACCGCCCCATGGCGCAGTCTGATAGGCGGTAAGGGACAAAAGCTTCTTGCACCGCAGGTCATTTGTCCGCAAAAATGAGTCCATAAGAACGCAGGAAAACTCCTGTGCCCTTTCCGAAATGACCTCAAAGCCCTCCATATAGCCCTCAAGCCCTCTGCACAGCTCCCCTTCCTCAAGGAGTATCCTGATATCCTCCCCGTGCTGGGAAATAACGCCCTTCGCCCTCTCGCAGCAGCTGTGATATTCGCTGAACAGAACGCAGCTTTCCTTTTTAAGATAATCAAAAATAAGGGCAGGCTTTTCGTATGCGATGGTAATGTACTTGTCAATGTTTGCAAGGGTAAGACCGTTAAGTGCGGCGTCTGCGTCCTTTGCAAGATTTGCCCTGACAGCCTCGGCTCTTTTTCCTCTTACGGAAGAAGCAAGCTTATTTATCCTCTCCGCAAGCTCCTCGGGGCTGTCGAAAAGGACCTCCGAAGCAGGGGGGATGACCAGCCTGTCAATGCTGTCGGTGCGGCGCTGGGTCTCGGGGTCAAAGTAGGAAAATGCGTCTATCTCGTCGTCCCACAGCTCCATTCTCACGGGAGCCTTTTCCTGAACGGGAAAAATGTCCGCAATGGAGCCTCTTACGGAAAACTGCGAGGGGCTTTCCACCTTGTCGCAGCGTGTATAGCCCGCTCTTACAAGCCTTTGTGTAAGAGCAGGCAGGTCTACGGGTTCATCCCTTGACAAAACTATGGTATTGTCAGAAAGCGCCTTGGGGGGAACAGTTTTCTGCATCACCGCCTCGGCAGATGCGCAGACGATCCTGCATGAGCCGTCAAGGAGACGTGTGAGCACGCCCAGCCGCCTGTGCTCGTATTCCCTTGAAACGCTGTCCACCCTTGCAAGGGTGATGTCCTTTGCGGGATATACATATGCAAGGATATCGCCGTAAAGCTCGTTTATATCGTCGCAAATTTTCTTGGCGGAGGCTTCATCGTCGGCGATAAGAAGAAGCGGCACATTTTTCTCTCCGTACAGTGCGTCGCTTATGAGCATGGCAAGCTGGGATTTGTGAACGGAGGAAAGTCCCGATACCGCAAGGGGTGAATATCCTCTTGCGAGAGTTTCGCAGATATCCCTGATATCGCCCTGCTCCGCAAGGACAGGTCTTATTTTCCCGAAAAGGGACTTATTGTTATTCATTCCGATACCTCTGAGCCGCTGTTTCTTGCGGCAAATTTTCTGAAATCCTTAAATAATGATAATGCGTACATTATGACATTAAGCCCTGCAATAACAAGGAACCAGGCAGACTTATCCCTCATATTCAGCGCATAAACGATAATAAAAAGCCTTGTTATCGAATAGACCACCGATTTGTCGTCCTTCATTTTTCCCGTAAGGCAGAAAACGGCGGAAATAACATCGGCAAGGGCAAATGCGGCGGAGGACAGTATGAGCGCCGCTCCGTTTGATGTAAGCGGGCGAACGGATATTATCACGTCCGCCGAGAAAATGCACACGATAAGTACAAGGGCAAGAGAGGACGCTGCCGCTCCCGCAAAAAACAAAACATTCTTCTTCATATCATTCATATCCGTTTCAGCTGTTATACAGATTCATAGCCTTGTCGATATTTCCGCTTAAAATATGCTCGATAGCGGCGCAGGCGTTGTCGGTGGCTTCATGGAGCTTGGGGATATCCTCGGAGGGGAAATTGCCCAGCACCCAGTTTGCCAGGTCATAGTCCTTCGAGGGTTTCTGACCCACGCCCACCTTTATACGGGGAAAATCCTGTGAGCCAGTGAGGTAGATTATGGATTTTATGCCGTTGTGACCGCCGTCGGAGCCTTTGCGGCGAATGCGAATTTTTCCCGGCTCCAGACTTATATCGTCATAACATATTATCACGTTTTCTATGGGAATTTTGTAGAAATTCATTGCCTCGACGATGGCTTCACCGCTGTTGTTCATAAAGGTGGAGGGCTTCATCACAAGGCACCGCTTTCCCGCTATCACAGCGTCGGCGGTAAGGGATTTGAACTTCAGCCTTTTTATCTCAAAGCTGTGCTTTACGGCAAGGGTGTCCACCGTCATAAAGCCCGCATTGTGACGGGTATTTTCATACTGCGCTCCGGGGTTTCCCAGACCTGCGATGATAAATTCCACCGCTCCCGCAGGCTCGGGGGTCTTGTTTTTATTTATCTGATCGAAAATATCGAAAATGCTCATATATTAAATACTCCTTAACACTTATAGGGGCTTGCCGCCTGTGCGGAAGCCCCGTTGTACTGCATTATAGAACATTTGTGCTGATTTGTCAATACTAATCACAAAAGATGCACATAATATCATTTTCGTATAAGTGTACAAAAATCCTATATCAAAATCATATATTTGTCACATATAAATATGCCCCAAAAACGGGGCTGCTGCCGAATATGCACCAGCCCCGAAAGATGTACTATACGCTCAGCGATCAGTTGTTGAAAAGAGGAGAGATAGGGCTGTCCTCGTAAATTTTCTGGATAGCCTGTGCGAATACGGGAGCAACGGGGAGAACGGTGATCTTGTCGATCTTCTTCTCCTCGGGGAGAGCGATGGTATCGAGGAGAACTACCTCCCTGATAACGCTGTCCTGAATACGCTGGATAGCGGGACCGGAAAGCACGCCGTGAGTTGCGCAGGCGGTAACGGACTTTGCTCCGCCCTTTTCCACGATCGCCTTTGCGGCATTGCAGAGTGTACCTGCGGTGTCGATCATATCGTCAACAAGGATAACGTCCTTGTCCTTTACATCGCCGATGATGTTCATTACCTCGCAGACATTTGCCTTCTGACGGCGCTTGTCAACGATGGCAAGAGGAGCGTCAAACTTTGCGGCAAAATTTCTTGCTCTGGTTACGGAGCCCAGGTCGGGAGATACAACTACTGTGTTTTCCCTGATGTCCTTGAACTTATCGATGAAGTAGGGAACGAGGATAGGCACGCCCAGAAGGTGATCTACGGGGATATTGAAGAAGCCCTGTATCTGAGCGCAGTGAAGGTCCATGGAAAGGATCCTGTCAGCGCCCGCAACGGTGAGCAGGTCTGCCACCAGCTTTGCGGAAATGGGGTCTCTTGCCTTAGCCTTTCTGTCCTGACGGGCATAGCCCATATAGGGGATAACGGCTGTGATACGTCCTGCGGAGGCTCTCTTGAATGCGTCGATCATAATGAGGAGCTCCATCATATTATCGTTTACGGGAGTGCTTGTGGACTGCACAACGAAAACGTCCGAGCCTCTTACGCTCTCCTTGATGGAAACGCTGATCTCGCCGTCGGAAAATGTTACCACCTCAGACTGACCCAGGGGCTTGCCAAGCTCCCTTGCGATCTCTTCGGCAACCTTGGGATTGGAGTTTGCAGTAAAGATCTTGATGTCCTTGCCGTGAATATTCATTATTTCTTCTCCTTTGATTTATATAAATTTCCTAAAAAATGGACAAATTAAACTGACAGGCAAAAATCAGCCTTTGCGATTTTTCTCTATCCTGCCCTTGAGCTTCCTTGCGCCATAGCCCTCGATTATCTTTTCCTGTCCCCGTTCGACTGCCAGTGCGCCGTCGGGAACGTCCTTGGTAATGGTTGAGCCTGCGCCCGTGTATGCCCCGTTTCCTATCCTGACGGGAGCCACAAGATTTGTATTGCAGCCGATAAATGCGTCGTCGCCGATAACAGTGCGGTACTTTTTCTCGCCGTCATAGTTTGATGTGACCGTGCCGCAGCCGAAGTTAACTCCGCTGCCCACGTCGCTGTCGCCCACATATGTAAGGTGGGAAACGGCAGTATTCTTGCCGATGACGGAATTTTTGACCTCCACGAAGTCACCTATCTTGACCCCTGTGCATATCCTGCTGCCCGGGCGTATCTGAACGAAGGGACCTATCTTAACGTTATCCTCGATAACGCTGTCAAATGCCTGAACCGAGTTCAGCGCAGTGCCGTCACCCACCTCGCAGTTTTCGACAAGGCAGTTAGGACCGATAACGCAGTTTTCGCCGATAACGGTGTTTCCTCTGAGGATAACTCCCTGAAGGATAACTGTGCCCCTGCCGACCTTGACATCTCTGCCTATGGCAACGCCGTCGGTGCAGGTAAATTCCACGCCCTCGTCCATCAACCTATCTATTATAGCAAATCTTGCCGTATTATTCAATAACAAAAGACCTTTTCTGTCATTTGCACCTAAAACTGCGTCGGAATTTGAAGAAATATATGCATCTGCACGAAAACCTGCGCTTATGAGAACGTATACAGAGTCCGTAAGGTAATATTCGCCCTGAGAATTGTTGGGCTTTATCTCTCCAAGAGCATAGATAAGCTTCTCCGTATCGAACCAGTATGCTCCCGAATTTATCTCACGAATTTTCTTCTGCTCGGCGGTGGCGTCCTTTTCCTCCACAATGCCGCTTATGCCGTCCGCAGTTCTGAGGATCCTGCCGTAGCCTGTGGGGTCATCAATTTCAGAGGTTATGACTGTGACCGCATTGCCCTTTTCGGAATGGAGGGCGTGAGCGCCTAAAATGGTGTCCCTGTCAATGAAGGGCGCGTCGCCGTTTAAGATGAGAACATCGCTGTCCCCCCGCTCCCCCAGCCAGTCCAGAGCCATCATTACGGCGTGTCCCGTGCCCATTCTCTCGGGCTGGAAAACGGTGTGGTATCTGCCGTCAAGGTGCTTTTCTATGACCTCATTGTTAAAGCCCGTCACAACGCAGATATCAGTCACCCCTGCCTCCTCGCAGGCTCTTGTGACCCAGTCCAGCATGGGCATATCCAGCACCTTGAACATGGGCTTGGGCAGGTCGGACTTCATTCGCTTGCCCTGTCCGCCCGCTAAAATTATCGCGCAGGTTTTTCTACTCATAGTATAATTTCTCCTATTTATTATATTTTGTATTATATTTTGTAATATAGTCAATATTATACAGTTTGTATATCAACAATTAAATATACTAACCGTAAAAATTCTATCCTCTATCCTCTTAAATATCTATCCTCTATTATGCCACAGCAAAATGAATTTTTCAAGCATATTTTACACATATTGCTCTCCGATTTCCTCAAAGTTTTTCAATTTGGTCAAAATAGCCAAAAACAGACCGAATTTTTTCTTCTATTGTACAGTAGAAAATTTAATAGATTTCTGTTATAATATATTTACGGTCACGTATAATAATGCTGTACCATTTTTTGGAAATGCGGCATTGCTGTTGCGTGAGAAAAAATCAAAATTAACGGAGGTAATATCCAATGGCAAAAAAATGGGTCTATATGTTCAGCGAAGGCGATATGACCATGCGCAATCTTCTCGGCGGTAAGGGTGCAAACCTTGCTGAGATGACAAGCATCGGTCTTCCCGTTCCTCAGGGCTTTACAATTACTACAGAGGCTTGTACACAGTATTACGAAGACGGCAGAAAGATCAACGACGAGATCATGGCTCAGGCTATGGAAGGCGTTAAGAAGATGGAAGAGATCAACGGCAAGAAGTTCGGCGACCTCAAGAACCCTCTCCTCGTTTCCGTTCGTTCCGGCGCAAGAGCTTCCATGCCCGGTATGATGGACACTATCCTCAACCTCGGTCTTAACGACGAAGTTGTTGCCGCTATGATCGCAGGCAACCCCACTCCCGAGTTCGAGAGATTTGTTTACGACTCCTACAGAAGATTTATCCAGATGTTCTCCGACGTTGTTATGGAAGTCGGCAAGAAGTACTTCGAGCAGCTCATCGACAAGATGAAGGAAGAAAAGGGCGTTAAGTACGATGTTGAGCTTACCGCTGCCGACCTCAAGACTCTCGCTGAGCAGTTCAAGGCAGAGTACAAGAAGCAGCTGGGCACAGACTTCCCCTCCGATCCCGTTGAGCAGCTCAAGCTCGCTATCGAGGCTGTGTTCCGTTCCTGGGACAACCCTCGTGCAAACGTTTACCGCCGCGACAACGATATCCCTTATTCCTGGGGTACTGCAGTTAACGTAATGCCCATGGTATTCGGCAACCTCAACGACAATTCCGGTACAGGCGTTGCCTTCACAAGAGATCCCGCTACAGGCGAAAAGAAGCTCATGGGCGAGTTCCTTACAAACGCACAGGGCGAGGACGTTGTTGCAGGCGTTCGTACTCCTATGCCCATCGCTCAGATGGAGGAGAAGTTCCCCGAGGCTTACGCTCAGTTCATTCAGGTTTGCGATACTCTCGAGAACCACTATCACGATATGCAGGATATGGAGTTCACCGTTGAGAACAAGAAGCTCTATATGCTCCAGTGCCGTAACGGTAAGAGAACTGCTCAGGCTGCTCTCAAGATCGCTTGCGACCTCGTTGACGAAGGTCACAAGACCGAGCAGGAAGCTGTTGCAATGATCGACCCCAGAAACCTTGACACACTTCTCCACCCCCAGTTCGACGCTAAGGCTCTCAAGGCTGCTACTCCTCTCGGCAAGGGTCTCGGCGCTTCTCCCGGAGCTGCCTGCGGCAAGGTAGTATTCACTGCCGATGACGCTGAGGCTTGGGACGCTAAGGGCGAAAAGGTCATCCTCGTTCGTCTTGAGACTTCTCCCGAGGATATCACCGGTATGAAGGTTGCTCAGGGTATCCTTACAGTTCGCGGCGGTATGACCTCTCACGCTGCCGTTGTTGCTCGTGGTATGGGTACCTGCTGCGTATCCGGCTGCGGCGATATCAAGATGGACGAAGAGAACAAGAAGTTCGAGCTCGGCGGAAAGGTATTCCACGAGGGCGACTACATCTCCATTGACGGTACAACAGGTAACATCTACGGCGAGATCATTCCCACCGTTGACGCTACTATCGCAGGCGAGTTCGGCAGAGTTATGGCTTGGGCTGACAAGTACAGAAAGCTCAAGGTAAGAACAAATGCAGATACTCCCGCTGATGCTAAGAAGGCAAGAGAGCTTGGTGCCGAGGGTATCGGTCTCTGCCGTACAGAGCACATGTTCTTTGAGGCTGACAGAATCGCAGCATTCAGAGAGATGATCTGCGCTGACACCGTTGAGGCAAGAGAGGCTGCTCTTGCTAAGATCGAACCCATGCAGCAGGGCGATTTTGAGGCTCTCTACGAGGCACTTGAGGGCAACCCCGTTACTATCAGATTCCTGGATCCTCCTCTCCACGAATTCGTTCCCACTGAGGAAGAGGATATTGCTGCTCTCGCTAAGGCTCAGGGCAAGTCCGTTGAGGATATCAAGGCTATCATCGCAGGTCTCCACGAGTTCAACCCCATGATGGGTCACAGAGGCTGCCGTCTTGCTGTAACATATCCCGAGATCGCTAAGATGCAGACTGAGGCTATCATCAAGGCTGCTATCAACGTTAAGGCTAAGCACCCCGACTGGACGATCGTTCCCGAGATCATGATCCCCCTCGTTGGCGAGGTAAAGGAGCTCAAGTTCGTTAAGGACGTTGTTGTTAAGACTGCTGACGAGATCATCGCTGCAGCAGGCTCCGATCTCAAGTACGAGGTTGGTACAATGATCGAAATTCCTCGTGCAGCTCTTACTGCCGATGATATCGCTAAGGAAGCTGACTTCTTCTGCTTCGGTACTAACGACCTGACTCAGATGACCTTCGGCTTCTCCAGAGATGACGCAGGCAAGTTCCTGAACGCTTACTACGACACCAAGATCTTTGAGAACGATCCCTTCGCTAAGCTCGATCAGACAGGTGTTGGCAAGCTGATGGAAATGGCTATCAAGCTCGGCAAGCCCGTTAATCCCAAGCTCCACATCGGTATCTGCGGCGAGCACGGCGGCGATCCCACATCTGTTGAGTTCTGCCACAAGATCGGTCTCGATTATGTATCCTGCTCACCCTTCCGTGTGCCTATCGCAAGACTTGCTGCTGCTCAGGCTGCTA
>NZ_JBJERV010000081.1:0-10663 GCF_051882455.1 Huintestinicola sp.
CGTTCCTTTAACTGCTTGAAGCGTGCGGGAATCAATACCGTTGAAGATCTGATCAGTAAATCAGAAGAAGAAATGATGAAGGTTAGAAACCTCGGTAAGAAGTCCTTCGACGAGGTTAAGGAAAAGCTCCAGTCTCTGGGCTTCGACCTTAGCAGCGAGGAAGAATAACCGTTCAATATTTGGTAAGGAGTGAATATCAATGCCGGGAACCAGAAAACTGGGCAGAACAAGCGACCATAGAAAGGCTATGCTGAGAGCTATGGTTACATTCCTGCTTGAGAATGGCAGAATTGAAACTACAGTTACCAGAGCGAAGGAAGTTCGCTCTATGGCTGAAAAAATGATCACTACAGCTAAGACCAATGACCTCCACTCTAAGCGTCAGGTCCTTGCTTATGTTACTAAGGAAGATGTTGTCAAGAAGCTTTTTGACGAGATCGCTCCCAAGTATGCTGATGTAAACGGCGGCTACACCAGGATCGTTAAGATCGGCCCCCGCCGCGGCGATGCTGCTGAGATGGCAGTTATCGAGCTCGTTTGATCATATTTATTTTGGTTTTTATCCCCCTGTTCCGTTTGGAGCAGGGGGATTTTTTGCGCCTTGTTAGCCGACAGCTAACCATATCATTCCAATGATATGATATACTATAATATAAGACAAGCTGTTCAGGCTTTGATAAGGGGGAGAAAAATTATGCTCGGGATCATTAAACTTATTCTTGTTATCGTGGGTACTGTAAAGCTAAATCAGCTATATCATAAAATTCTGGATATAGTATATTTCTCTATTACGGCGTTGATAATCGAATGGCTGTGCTGTTTTTTACTTTCAAGCTGGATAGTAAGCGGTATATTCTCATTTTTGGGGTTGGGATAAGTAATAGTATAAGTGATTTTCTGTAAATTCTATTTATATGGTAGGAATTGTCTCAAAGCTATTGACAATTATCACCGAAAGCTGTATTATATAAATACAGTGAACAAACGAGGAGCGGTGAGATGTCAATAAAGAAAATTGCGGAGATGGCGGGAGTGTCGGTTTCCACCGCAGGAAGGGTGCTAAGCGACCCTAACCACCGCTGCCTGTCCGAGGATGTGCGTCGGCGGATATTGCAGGCTGCTCGGGAAATAGACTATGTTCCCAACGAGGCTGCCAGAAACCTCAAAAGCGGTAATACGGGGGGCAGGAAGATATATTATATCGATATTCTGCTTACACGGGTAGTATCCGAGGAGAATGACCCGTTTTTCAGCGAGATGCTGCGGCTTACCGAGCTTGAGATAAGAAGAAATAACTGCATTGTGTCAAATATATGGTACTGCTCTCAGCTGTCCGATGAAAAATACTGTATGTCGGAGGACCCCGAACGGGATATCGCGGAGCTTTACAAGTCTGCTGAGCGGCATTCGGACGGGCTTATCATAATCGGAAAATGCTGCGACAAGGCGCTCAAGGCTGTTAAAAGGCACGAAAAGAACATCGTTTCAATTAACAGAAATTCTACCAATTACGAGGTGGACGAGGTGCTGTGCGACGGCAGAAAGGTTGCTCTTACCGCCATCGACCAGCTTGTGAAGTGCGGTCACTCAAGGATAGGCTATGTGGGCAGCTGCCACAATGAGGCGCGGTTTTCGGGTTATCAGGAGGCTATGACCAGATACCGATTTGAGTCAGACCTTGACTATATTTTCGATACAACTCCCGATGAGGAAAACGGCTTCAGGGCTATGGAATATTTCCTGAAACAAAACAGTCCCCCTACAGGGATATACTGCGCCAACGATATACTTGCTGTGGGAATGATAAAATGCCTGAACAAGCGCAGGACGAAGCATTATTCTCCCGCTATCGTTTCAAGCGATGATATTGCCGAGGGACAGTTCACAAAGCCTATGCTTACCACCGTTTCACTGCCAAAGGGGGAAATGGTGAGATTTGCTCTTATGCTGCTCCTTGACCGCATTACCGGAGGGCACAAGACCGTTTCAAGGCTTGAAATGGAGGGCACGCTTATTGTTCGGGAGAGCTGCTTTCCCCTTTCAAAATACAGCGAGCCCGAATACTTTATATGACAAACAAGCTCACCGCCGTTTCTTATCCCGAAACGGCGGTGAGCTTTGATTATTTAAGGTCTTTCTTGTTTACGGAAGCTACGCAGAAATCTATCTTTTCGTCACTGTCATCGCTGTCTGAGTCTCCGCCGCCTGTCATGGTTCTCTTGTTGGGGTCAACGCCTTCTGTTACAGTCACCTTGCCGAGGCCTGCTCCAACTACTGAGCCCGGAACTCTGAATGTGGAAACGTCTATGGGCTCTACGGAAATCTCCTCGGGCTTTGAAAGCTGGGGTATCCACTCATATGGCACGCGGTATGCACGGTATATCATATTATTGGTGAATTTACCGAACATTTTGTTAAAGTAGGGATTGATGTATTCCCAGACTATTTCATGGTCGGGTGTTACCTCGATAAGCCTGCCGTCCGAGCCTTCGGTTATGAGAGTGTTGCCGTTGGGAAGTCTCTGCGCGGCGCTTATGTATGAGCTGTAGAACTTGGAAGCGTCCGAGAAGAGGAAGTGTCCTGCTTCAAGGGGGGTGTACTGCCAGGTTATCTCAAGGGTTATGGGGTTGAACTGGAGCACGCGGGAATAATCTCTGTGTGCGTTGTTCACGCCGTTTGAGGAAGCGGGATTGGGAACTCCGTAGCCGCCTTCGCCGCCGTTGTCAAATACCAGCAGGTCGCCCTCACCGGGGAGTCCCTTGGGTATCATATGAAGATGATGCTGTCCGATTATCCAGCCGAGCTTTCTGGTGGCTTCGCTCTCGTTGAAATCGGGTCCCAGGCGCCATACGATCTTTCCTGTTTTCTTTTCGATAATGCCCAGAATGTTTGAGTTTCTTGCGTCAAATATGATATTGTCGGGGTGGAAACGCTCGTCGCCGCCGTCATACCATTTGTTTTCGCCCAGAGTGGAGAAATTGTTGATATGCATCCAGTCGCCGCCTGCTTCGCCGTGTATGCCCGGGTTTCTGTAGAGGGTGTTCTTTGCGGCTTCGTCAAAGCCAAGCTCGTCAAAGTGGTCGCTGGCTCTCCAGCTCCAGAGGATATTGCCCTCCCAGTCTACCTCGATTATTTTATCATCAATAAGGCGCTTGTCGGTGATGTTTCGGTTGTAGAGATTTTCGTGGGTGAGGATAAGGGTATTTCCGCTGTTTGTTTTAGGCTCTCCGCCGGGGTAATAATAGCCCACCGTGGAGCCTTCACGCTGGTAGTCGTGGTGCTGTCTTGCCATATAGACAGGCTCCTTGCCCGGGTCGGCAACAAGCTCCGTTTTGTCAAATTTCCAGACAATGTTGCCGTCCCAGTCCACCTGCACAAGGTCTATCTGGTCCTGGAAGGAGTGCTTGCCGCCTCTTGCGCCTGTGGTTCCCATTACATATCCGCCGGGGAGTATTTTGTTGGGGAAGCCTCCGAGACCTGCCCAGAGCTGCACCTCTCTGCCGTTCATATCAATAAGCAGCGCGCCCTTTGCCGAGGGGAATATCGTATATCCGCTGTATGCCTTGTCTTTATTGTAAAGTGTTGTTCCTGTGGGGAAGATCGTTGGGTATCCCATTTTTTACCGCTCCTTTACTTGTTAAGTGTGTTTCTTTCGGGGAATGCTGCGTCTATTGCTGAGGTATCATAGAAGTCGGCTACACTGTAATCCTCGGGGAATTTTCCGTGTTCAAAAGCCCATTTTTCGATGGAGTTCAGATAGTCTGCGCCGTCCTTGCTTGTGCCGATGCCGAAGGTTCTTGATGTCCAGTCATTCTTGAAGTTTTCCTCAACAACTCCGTATCTTGCGGCAACTCTTGAAGCAACGTCGTCCAGATTTGCGTTTATGTAGTCGATGGACTCCTGAGTAGCCTTCAGATAATTTCCGAGAAGCTCGCTGTTGTTTTTGCCGAACTCAGATGTGGTGAGAAGATAGCTGCCTGTTTTCAGACCCCAGTCTGAAGCGCTTACTGCCAGCTTCCAGCCGTATTCCTCGTATTTGCTGCCGCTTGTGCCGAATGCCACTACTGCGGACGCGTCATTTTTCTGGGCGATGGCGAGGGTGGTGCTGTAATCGGCGTTTATTATGTTCTGCTTGCTTTCAATAAGCCCCAGCTTTTCAATGGCAACGCTGGTGTAGTAATCCGAAACGGTTCCTACCATTGAGATGAAGCCCTTGCTGCCGTCAAGCGCTGCTAAGTTGTTCTCGAATTCGGGAGCAACGTAAAGTCCGCCGCTTAAAATATCGCTGGCATAAAGCTCTGAGAATATCACAAGGTTTGTATCGTGAAGGGTGTTGCCGATGCGGTTTACGAGAGCGTAGTCTGCCATTTCGCCTGTGTCCGCTGTGCCGTTTACCACTGCGTCGATGGTGTTTATGCCTGCAACATATTCGGTTATTTCAAGCTTGATGCCGTATTTTTCGAATATGCCCTCTTCCGTGCCGATAAAGGTGGTGTACTGGTCGGGCTGACCTGTCATTACCGCTACGCGAAGGGTCTGCAGATCCTTTCCGCTGTCATCGGCGCTCTTTTCCGCAGAAGCGGCGGAGCAGCCTGTTATCAGTGAAAGAGTGAGTGCGGAAGAAAGTGTGAGGGGGATAAGCTTCTTAAAAATTTTGGTATTCATAATATTTTACTCCAATCATCATCATTTTACGCCGAAATGGCTGAGTTTTTTTCTGCCGATGTACTGTAAAAGCCTGTCTGCCGCAAAGCCTAAGACGGCAAGGGTCACAATTCCTGCGAATGCCCAGCTCGTTTTATAGTAAAGCTTTGAGCTGTTGATAAGATATCCCAGACCGTCGCTGCCTACAAGCATTTCTGCCGCTACCACGCAGACGATGGAGGAGCCAAGTCCAAGCCTTATGCCTGTGAAGATATAGGCTGCCGCCGAAGGGACAATTACGGTAAAGAACACTCTTATCTTTTTCGCTCCCATACAGGAGGCTGCTTCGATAAGGGACCGGTCTGTTGTTGCCACGCCTGCTATGGTATTTACGAAAACGGGGAAAAAGGACGCGTAAAATATGAGCGCCACCTTTGACTCCTCGCCCACGCCGAACCACATCAGGAACAGGGTCGTAAGGGCTATGGCGGGAACAAATCGGATAAAGCTAAGTATTGGCTCTATGAGCCATCTTACAGGCTTGAAATTGCCAACAAGCAGCCCTAAGGGTATTCCCAATGCCGAGGCTAAAAGCCAGCCCTTCAATATCCTGCCGAAGCTTGCGATTATGTCCGCAAAGAGCGTTCCGTTTGAGATGAGGGTCATCATACTGTCAACCGTTTCCTTGGGGCTGGGGAGAAAGTATTCGTCATATGCAAGGGAGCCGAGTCCCCAGATACCGATAACTATTATCCAGGAGATTATTCCCGACCGCAGAATGTTCTGCGGAAGATTTTTTTCGCCCTTTTTGGGGGGAATGCCGTTTTCGGCAAGATTTTCTGTTTTTTCCATTTTATCGCCGCCTTTAAATCAGATATAATACAGTCCCGAATTGTCCAGAGCCTTGTTTGTTACGGTCTCGGTGCTTCCCTCGCCCAGCAGGCAGAGCTTTTTTACAAACACCTTGACGTTTACGCCCTTTTTTATCTTCGTCTGACTGAGGGGGACCTGTCCTGTTATGACGATATCCCTGACCCTGACACGTACCTCAAAGACATTGCCTCGAAACAGCACGTCCTCCACGATACCGTCCTCCATCGAGCTTTCAAACTCGTGATAGCCCTGGTCCTCAAACAGGTTGATATCCACAAATTCGGGACGGATAACTGCCTGTCTGCCTGCTCCCGCATTTTCAAAGCCTTTAAGCTCACTGCAGTTTTCGATGACTGCCGACTGACCGATAAAACGTGCCACAAAGGGAGTTCGGGGGTCAAGATATATTTCTGCGGGGGTGCCTACCTGCTCCACTCTGCCCAGGTTTGTGATGATTATCTCATCTGCGACCTCAATGGCTTCGTCCTGGTCGTGAGTTACAAATATGCTTGTGATGCCGATCTTGTCGATGGTGTTCCTGAGCCAGGTCCGAAGCTCCTTGCGGACCTTTGCGTCAATGGCGGCAAAGGGCTCGTCAAGGAGAAGCAGCTCGGGATTGGGGGCAAGCGCTCTTGCAAGAGCTATTCTCTGCCGCTGACCGCCGCTTAGCTGGTCGGGATATCGCTTTTCAAGCCCCGGGAGACCTACAAGCTCAAGAAGCTCGGCGACCCTTTCCTTTATATACGCCTTGTCCTTTTTCTGGACCTTCAGACCGTAGGCTATGTTGTCGAATACCGTGAGATAGGGGAAAAGGGCGTAGTTCTGAAATACAAAGCCTATCCCTCTCTGACAGGAGGGGAGGTCGTTCACAAGCTTGCCGCCTATGTAGATATTTCCCGAATCCTGCCGCTCAAGACCTGCAAGCATACGGAGTATTGTGGTCTTGCCGCTGCCGCTGGGTCCTAAAAGTCCGATAAGCCGACCCTTTTCGATCCCAAAGCTTACATCGTCAGACGCCTTGTAATTCCCGAAGGTCTTGTTTATGTGCTCAAGTTCAATATACATTTTAGAAATCTCCTCAAAAAATCTTCCGCTGCTTTATAGCCGCCTCAGCCAAGCCTTGAAAGGGCGTCGGCGATCACAAGCTTGTGAGTATAGCCCGAAAGCTTGTTTTTCAGCTCGCCGTCTTTGAAAAAGAGCAGGGTGGGGAGGGCGGTGACATCAAAGCGCTCCGATAACTGTTCCTCCTCCGCGGCGCTGCACCTTGCAAATTCAGCCGTTACTGAGTTGTCCTCCTCAAGCTCTTTTATTCCTGCCTCTGTCTTTTTACAGTAGGTACATGAGGGAGAGTAAAATTCAACCACAAGGCTGCCGCCATGTGAAACTATCTCATCAAAATTTTCTCTTGTAAGCTCGGTCATGTTCTTCATCTCCTGTGAATGTGGTAAAGAGTTAACTATATAATTCCTATATGTTTAGTAGAATTTTAACTCTGGTTATATTATAGCCTGCTTTACGGGAAAAATCAACGGCAAATGGTGATAACGTTGTCACGAAGCGCGTGAGATTTGCAGGCGGATAGGGTAAATTATGGATGATCAGGAACATAACGGCATATTTTTCAAGATCGTATATGCGAAAAAGTGACAACGTTATCACGGCTTTGCTATGGGAATATTCGATGTTATTACTCGCATTTTTTTCTGATAAGGGCTGAGAAATATAAGTAATAGTGACAACGTTATCACGAGATAGTAAAGAAAAATCCCTGCAATGCTTGCCGCTTTGCAGGGAGCTTTCACGTTATTTTTGCGGCTCTCCGCCGCTTTTTCCGAACTCTATGCTTATGACTGTACCCTTGCCGACCTCGCTTTGCAGGCTTATCACGCCGCCGTGAAGGGCAGCGCCGTGCTTGACGATGGACAGACCCAGACCCGTTCCGCCTGTTTCTCTTGAGTGGCTCTTGTCCACGCGATAGAAGCGCTCGAATATCCTTGCCTGATGCTCGGGGGGGATACCGATACCGTTGTCGGAGACTTTGAGAATGCAGCCCGAGGAGGTCTTTTCAAGGCTTATATCCACCCTGCCGCCCTTGTTGTTGTAGGCGATGCCGTTGTCGCAGAGGTTGTATACCATTTCGTGAAGAACGGGTCTTACTCCCCGTACAGACACCCTCTCAAGGCTGCTTTCAAGGGAAATGCTCCTGTTCTGCGCCTTTTCGCTCAGCTCCGAGAGCACGCTCTTACAGATATCGTCAAGAAATACCTCTTCAAACTCCTGGGTAAGTCCGCCCTCGTCCAGACGGGATATCTTGATTATATCCTCGATAAGGGCAAGGAGTCTCATTGCTTCCGAGTGGATATTTCCGGCAAAATGGGGGATATCCTCCTTCTTGACTATGCCCTTTTCGATTATCTCCGCCGCGCCCATAATGGAGGTGAGGGGAGTTTTCAGCTCGTGTGACACGTTTGCGGAAAATTCCCTGCGCATTTTTTCGGCGTTCTCCCTTTCCGTAACGTCCACGATAAACAGCACTGCGCTGTATTTCTTCGTTTCGGTGACGGGGCTTGCGGTAAGGCTGTAGGTCCTGCCGTTTTTCTCGAGAACAGTGTTTGCGCAGCTGCCCCCCAGAGCGGTCTCCACCGCTTCCAGATACTCTTTGTCACGGCAAAGACGGGTATAGTTGCCTGAGGCGTTGTTCCCCAGGATACGCTGTGCGGCGGCGTTTGCGGACAGGATATTCCCGCCGCTGCCGAATATTACCAGTCCCTCGCTCATATTTCCCGTGATACAGGAAAGCTCGCTTTTCTGCTCGGAAAGCTTCTCTATCTGAGCATTTATCTTCTCATTCTGCTTATCCATTCTCGAAAGCAGGGGAGAAAGCTCGTCATAGGTGAGATTTTCTCCCGGAGCGTCCAGATCAAGCTCGTTTATGGGGCGGATTATGGAACGTGTGAGAAGCCCCGCCATCAGAAGCGAGATGACAAAGATAAGCACTCCGATAAGGATAAGCCACAGGGTCAGATGTTTCAGAAGTCCGAGAACGCTTTTGGTGGTGTTCGCTATTCTGATAACGCTGCCGCTTTTTAGCCTTACGGCGCAGTAATAGGTATGCTCGCCCAGGGTGTCGGAGGCTCTGAGAGCGGTCCCCGTGCCATTTTTCAGCGCTTCGGCTATCTCCGGACGGTCAAGATGGTTGCCCATTTCGGATACATTTGAAAAATTGTCGTAAAGCACCGTTCCGTCGGGGGAGATAAGGGTGATACGGTTGCCGCTTTTTGGTCCTGCTTCGGTTATGTACCCGTAGGCAGAACTGTCCTCAAGGCTGTTTATGGTGGTTGAAACGATAGCCGCCTCGTTTCGTATCTCCTCCCGAAGCTCGGCGGTCATCACGTTGTACATTACCCCCGTAACGCAGGCAAGACTCAGGATAAGGGCTATAAGAGAGCCTGAAAATATGCTGAAGAATATACGGTTTTTCAT
The DNA here is from genome assembly GCF_051882455.1 of Huintestinicola sp. NCBI lineage: Bacteria > Bacillati > Bacillota > Clostridia > Eubacteriales > Oscillospiraceae > Huintestinicola > Huintestinicola sp. The sequence continues at coordinate 9,001 of NZ_JBJERV010000081.1, forward strand.
TTTCATCGGTGAACATTATCCCTTCTCTGTTATCCGCATACCTTGTAGCCTACGCCGCGGACAGTCTTTATTATCTCCGCGCCGCTTCCAAGCTTCTGGCGGAGAGTTTTTATGTGCACGTCCACCGTTCGGGTCTCTCCTGCGCAGTCGTAGCCCCATATGCTTTCAAGAAGATTGTCGCGGGTGAGGACGGCGTTTTTGTTTTTCATAAGTATCCGCAGCAGCTCAAATTCCTTTAGTGTGAGCTCCGCAGGAACGCCGTCAACGGTGACGATATGGCTTCTGATATCAAGCTCCACCGCTCCGCAGCTGAGAAGATCTCCTCCTGCCATGCTTTCAGTACGCTCCGCACGTCTGAGCACAGCCTTTATGCGGGCGATAAGCTCCATCATTCCGAAGGGCTTTGATATGTAGTCGTCTGCGCCGCAGTCAAGCCCTGTTACCTTGTCATATTCGGAGTTTTTAGCCGTTACCATTATTACGGGGAAATCATAGCCGCCCCGTCTCAGCCGCTTCATTATCGCGATACCGTCCTCGCCGGGGAGCATTATGTCAAGCAGCAGAAGCTTGGGGAGATTTCCTGCCGAAAGCTCAGCAAAAAGCTCCTCGCCGTTTTCAAAGCCCTTGGCTTCAAAGCCTGTAGTTTTAAGAGTATACAGCACAAGCTCCCGTATGCTGCTGTCGTCCTCCGCATAGTATATCATTTATCCGACCGTCCTTTCCGAGAGCGTGTGCTGCGCAGGTCATGCGTTTTCGTGCTCTCCTGTTATGGAAAATACCACCCACTCGGCAATATTCGTGGCGTGGTCGCCTATGCGCTCAAGGTATTTGGCTATCATCACGATATCAAACACCGTCTCGCCCAGACCTGCATTTTCCGCTATTATATTTATTATATCACCTTTTATCTTAATAAACAAGCCGTCAACTTCATCATCGTCGGAAATTACCTTTTTTGCGCCCTCGATATCCAGCTTTACAAAGGCGTCAACGCTGGCTGTGACCATCTTAATAGCCGCTTCAGCCATTCGGGTAATGTCCTCCCTGCACCTGCTGCCTGCCTCGTCCATACGGCAGTATTTTATGAGATTTGCGATATCTGCCGCCTGGTCGCCGATTCGCTCCATATCGGTTATCATTTTAAGAGCCGAGGAGATCGTCCGCAGGTCCCTTGCCACGGGCTGCTGCTGGAGTATCAGCTTCATACAAAGCCCCTCGATGCTCCTTTCCATATGGTCGATCTCACGCTCGGTCTCCTTTACCCCGTTTACCAGGGCGGTATCGTCGTTCAGAAGTGCCTTTACCGCCATAGAAATAGCAGTCTCGCACAGCGCTCCCATTTTTATCAGGCTTACGTTCAGCTCCTCAAGCTGCATTTCAAATCTGTTTCTCATATGATTTATCCTTTCGTGCGGGTGACGACCCGCGGCGACATCGTTGGTGGGTTTTGAGATATTTTTTTCGTTTGTGGCTGGGTAACGTTATATTTGCTCAAATCAAGTTTTTTTGGCAGAATGCTGAAAAAAACTATCGGCGCGGCAGCAAATAAACAAATTCGAATAAATTAACAGCGCGACCTCGTTGGTGGGTTTTGAGATGTTATTTTCGTTGTGGCTGGGTAACGTTATATTTGCTCAAATCAAGTTTTTTTGGCAGAATGCTG
>NZ_JBJERV010000081.1:10763-28191 GCF_051882455.1 Huintestinicola sp.
ACTATCGGCGCGGCAGCAAATAAACAAATTCGAATAAATTAACAGCGCGACCTCGCCGCGGGTCGTCACCCGCCCCGACTTAACCAAATCTTCCGGTTATGTAGTCCTCGGTGCGCTTGTCCTTGGGGGCGGAGAAGAGCTTTTCGGTCTCGTCAAATTCCACTACCTCGCCCAGCAGGAAAAAGGCTGTGCGGTCGGAAATTCTTGTTGCCTGCTGCATATTGTGGGTGACGATGACAATGGTGTACTTCTCCTTGAGGCTTATGGCAAGGTCCTCTATCTTGTTGGTGGAAATGGGGTCCAGAGCAGAGGTGGGCTCGTCCATCAGAAGAACATCGGGCTCTACCGCCAGGGCACGGGCAATGCACAGTCTCTGCTGCTGACCGCCCGAAAGTCCCAGGGCGCTTTTTTTGAGCCTGTCTTTCAGCTCATTCCATATTGCGGCGTCGGTAAGGGAGCGTTCAACTATCTCGTCAAGCTTCGCCTTTGAGTGCACTCCGTGGGTACGGGGACCGTAGGCAATGTTGTCGTAAACACTCATAGGAAAGGGATTTGGCTTCTGGAAAACCATTCCCACCTTTTTTCTGAGGAAATTCACGTCCATTCCGTTATAGATATCCTCACCGTCAAGGAGCACCTTTCCGTCGATAACGCAGCCCTCCACAAGGTCGTTCATTCGGTTGAGGCTCTTGAGGAGCGTGGATTTACCGCAGCCCGAGGGGCCGATAAAGGCGGTTATCTCACCTGCGGGAATGTTGATGGAAACGTCCTTTAAGGCGTGAAATTTTCCGTAATGGAGATTTAAATGCTCTATTTCAAACTTATTCATCTGATTTTTCCTTTCGGATACGGTTTATTTTGATATCTTCTTTGCGATAAAGGAGGAGAGCATATTTATGAGCACCACGATGATAAGCAGTATCACAGCGGTGGCATATGACTGCTCTGCCGCAAGTCCCTCGTTCCAAAGGGCATAGAGGTGAATTGCGAGAGTTCTGCCCGAGCCCATAAGAGTGTCGGGGATCTGAGCTACCGTTCCTGCTGTGAAGATAAGGGCGGCGGTCTCTCCCGCGATACGTCCTATGGCGAGGATAACGCCTGCCAGTATGCCCGGTACGGCGGAGGGCAGGACAACCGTAAACACAGTTCTGAGCTTTCCTGCGCCAAGTCCGAAGCTTCCCTCTCTGTAGCTGTCGGGGACGCTTCTGAGGGCTTCCTCGGTGGTTCGCATAATAAGAGGGAGTATCATTATGGACAGGGTGAGAGCACCTGCCAGCATTGAATATCCCCATTTGAGCTGAGACACGAACAGCAGATATCCGAAAAGTCCGTAAACTATGGAGGGGATACCCGAAAGAGTCTCGGTGGTTATTCCCACAAGGGTCACAAGCTTATTGCCCCTTTTTGCGTATTCCACAAGATAAATTGCCGAGAACACTCCGAGAGGTACGGCGATAAGCAGGGACACAAGGGTCATTGTGACGGTGTTTACCAGCGCAGGGAACAGGGACATATTCTCGGTGGTGTATTCGGGGGCGAAGAGTTCGAGAGAAAGATGAGGAATGCCCTTGTACAGGATATAGATTATTATGCTCAGAAGGGACAGCAGGGTTATTCCTGCGGCGATCCATACTGCGCCGCCAAGAAGTATTGACTGCGCTTTTGAACTGAAAATTGCCCGTGTCCTGCTGCTATCCTTTTCTGCGGGTATCGCGGCGGCGGAAATATTATTCATATAACTTTTCCTTTCAGACATTTGAGGTTTTTCTCTTTATTACCGAGAATGTGAGGTTAATGAGAAGAATGAACACGAAAAGCACTACCGCTGTGGCAATAAGGGCTTCACGGTGAAGATCGGCTGCATAGCCCATTTCAAGGACGATGTTTGCGGTCATTGTACGCACGCCCTGAGTGAGCTTTTCGGGCAGCACTGCCTGATTTCCCGCAACCATTACCACTGCCATGGTTTCGCCCACTGCACGTCCTATTCCGAGTATCACTCCTGCAAGTATGCCCGATTTTGCCGCAGGGAGAACGGCGAAAAACACGCTTCTCTCGTGGCTTGCCCCAAGTCCCAGGGAGCCTTCGTAATAGCTCTCGGGAACGGCTCTTATGGCGCTTTCCGAAACGCCTATGATGGTGGGGAGTATCATTATCCCAAGCACTATGGAGGCTGCCAGCATACTTGTGCCGCTGCCGCCGAAAAGCTTTCTTATAAGTGGAACTATCACCATAAGTCCGAAAAAGCCGTAAACTACCGAGGGTATGCCTGCAAGCAGCTCGATGGCGGGCTTGACTATCTTATATATACCCTTAGGGCAGAATCTTGCCATAAATACTGCGGTGAGTATGCCTATGGGAACGCCTATGATTATTGCTCCTGCGGTAACGTAAAGGCTGCCGATTATCATGGGGAATATGCCAAAGGTATCGTTTGAAGGCTTCCAGACCTTTCCGCCCAGGAATTTTCCCGGTCCTATTTCTGCTATGGCAGGTATGCCGTTTGCAAAAAGAAAAACGCATATCAGCACCACCGCAAGTATTGATATGCAGGCGGAGACGGCGAACACGATATGCATAGCTTTTTCTTTGAAGTTATTCATATTGGATTTGGTTACGCTCCTTTCAATTATTTTACCCAGTAAGTGCGGCGCTGAGCAATGCGCCTTTGGGGCGCATTGTGTTAAGGGTTGCGACCCTTAACAATCCCGGGGAAGGGGACGCCCTCTATCGCAGGGCGGGCTTGTTTACAAGACCAATCCCCTCCCCCAAAACAGTCCACCGGACTGTTTTGGGGTTCACCCCTTGCGGAGCTCCTTCGTAAAGAGGATTTCGCCCTCTGCGGAGGGCGACGAGGGGCTCTGCCCCCTCGACCCCCGCAAGCCTTTGAAAAGGCTTGAGCGAAACTTTTGCCTTTTGGGCGCCGTTAGTTATTAAGAAATTAGTCTACAAGGCTTTCCCAAGTTGTGATATTACCCGTATAGATATCCTTTACCTCGTTTGCGGTAAGCTCGTTTACGGGGTTGTCGTTGCTTACGATAACGGTGATGCCGTCCATTGCAATAACTGTGGAAACTGCACCCTTTTCGGTCTCGCTGTCTTTAAGCTCTCTTGAAGCCATTCCGATATCGCAGATGCCGTCAACTGCACTGTTTACGCCTGTGGTGGAGTCGCTCTGGTTTATCTCAACATTCACATCGGGGTTAACTGCCACATATGCTTCCTTGAGCTTTTCCATAACGGGTGTTACGGAGGAGGAGCCTGCTACGGTTATTGTTCCGCTCTGCTTTGTTCCCGAATATGCGGGAGCGTCGGAAACGGGGATGTACTTTTCACCCTCGATAACAGCCTGTCCGTCGGCAGACATTATGAAGTCGATGAAATCCTGCGCAATGGGAGATACGTTTGCTGTGGTAACGATATTGAAGGGACGGGATATCTTATAGGTTCCGTTCTTGATATTGTCAACGGTTGCATCTGCTCCGTCTATCTTGAGAGCCTTAACGGTATTGTCAAGTGCGCCGAGAGAGATGTAGCCGATGGCATACTCGTTCTGGGATACGCTGGTTTTCATAACGCCTGTGCTCTGGGTGATGGAGGCGGTGTCGATGGTGTAGTCTATCTTCTCGCCCTGATCGTTCTTCTGCTCAACGCCGAAAAGCTCTACAAATGCACCTCTTGTGCCCGAGCCGTCCTCTCTGGAGATAACGGCAATGTCGGAGCTTGCCTTAAAATTGCTTCCGCCTGCTGCGGCTGCAGTGCTGTCAGAGCTTCCTGTGGATCCGGCTGCTCCTCCGCAGGCTGCGAGCGCTCCGCATAATGCCATTGCGGCAGCGACTGCCATAATTTTTCTTGCTGTTTTTTTCATTACAAATCTTCCTTTCGGTAAATCGCCTGATTTACATTTTTCACAATTCTTTTTTATCGCTTCTTCGCGGTACGATTATTATGATACACCGCCAATGTAAAATCCGAAACGGCACTTTTGTAAAATCGGGGTAAAATCAGATAAGCGGCGTTTTCTTCATTATATTTCGGACAGGTTGAATTTTATGTAAAATTATAATGTTCATGCAGATAAACGTTACCGAGCCACAAATGATATAATTCGCATGAAATGTCCTAACAACCTCGCCGCGGGGCGTCCCCCGCCGCCACGGGTCGTCACCCGACAGGCTGATACAAAATCTATCGGCGCGGAGACGAAGCCGACGATCCACACAAACGCACAGCGCGACCTCGCCGCGGGGCGACCCCCGCCGCTGCGGGGCGTCCCCCGACAGGCTGAGCCTGCAGCCGCTCGTTCTGTAATTTATTCGGGCGGCAGGCGGACAGCTCGGTAACGATACAAACAAGCTGCCACGAAATGATAATTTTACGGGCAGAGGAGAGCTTAAATTTGGTAAAAAGCACCCTTGACTTGCGGTTTTGTTTTATGTTAAAATGATAATACAATTTAATACGGACAACGACACACGTTTTACCCACAGGGTATGTAAATCTGATCACGGTACTGTTATGTTACTTTTGATCGGGTCTGCATAGGGCAGGACGTGTGATTTTTTGTCCAAAACACTTTATGTCAGGAGAGATATTTATGCCGAAGAACAATTTTGAGAGAGGGATATTTGCCCTTATGACGGTGCTTGTGACCGTTCACGCCTATGTGTTTTACAGCCTTTACACCGTAAACGGCAATATGCTGATGAGCGTTACGGGGACAACAAGCGTTCTTGAAGCCATCAAGGCAAACGGGGGAGTTTATATGATGGGACAGTGGGTTCCCATATGGGCAGTGGTGCTGACGGAGTTTTGCTTTGCATACTGCCTGGAAATGCTTGTGGGAAGTCCCTGTTCATTCAGGCTTGCCTGCAAGGTGTTCGACCCCCGGAGCACTCACCCTGTGCTGTTTGAGACGGCTGTCATATGCGCTACCGTGGGGATAATGTGCCCTGCCATGAGCTTTATTGCGGCTTGGCTGTATTATCCCTATTACAAGGGCTTTGATATTTTCACCCTCCTTGCGGACTGGCTGAAGCTTGTCTGCTATAATTTCCCCTTTGCGTTCTTTACCCAGCTTTTCTTTATCCAGCCCCTTATCCGCACGCTTTTTAAGGCGATTTTCCGAAATAACAAGGAGACTGCGGCTGAGACTGCATAAAAATAGTACCCGTCCGAGGCATTGTTTCGGACGGGTACCAATATATCGATTTTATTTATTCTATACCCTTTGATATATTTGCTAAAATCCGCTTTTGAACTCTTCAAAAGCGGATTTATGTGTATGATATTACTTATTCCTCATCAGCCTTCATTGACGAGCTGACGCAGTCCTCGCAGGACTTTATCTGATTTAACAGAGCCGAAGCATATTCGGGGTGGTCCTCGGAAATGGAGTTTGTGGTTATCTGAACGTTCTGCATAGCGCCGTTTTTGGCGGCATTTTCAGCCTGAGCCTTTTTCAGCTCCATTGCGGCTGAGGTAAATCCGTCCGCACCGGGGGAGTCCACCGTAAAGAAGCGGCGGTCATTTTTGGGATTTGCGGAATAAATGACCCTGAAAATGCGGTATACCGCAAGGCTCAGATAGCCTCTTACGCTCTTTTCCAGAGCGGCGTCCTCCAGGGAGTTCATAAGGGAAAAAATCAGCTTTTCGGAATTTATAAGCATTTTCTGGGGAGCGGTGAGCTTGTCCTGACCGTTTTCGGGAGCGGTCACGGGAGCATTTTCCGCCTTGCCCATGGGCTCGGCGCACCGTCCGAGAAGATAATCGCAGGAAACATTATAATAGTCCGCAGTTTTTACAAGAAATTCCAGACCGCATTCTCTTATTCCCTTTTCGTAATGGGACAGAAGCGCCTGGGAAACTCCGAGGTCGGCGGCAGCCTGCTTCTGGCTTATATTCCGCTCCTTGCGGAGCAGGGTAATTATACGGGGGAAATCCGTATTCACAAAAGCACCTCCGACCAAAAAAAGTAAACCGTAACGGGAAAAATAACTCTACATAATGTAAATTATATAACATAACGTACAATTTGTAAAGAGTTATTTCGGCAAAAGGTCATAGAAAAATGTAACTTTTTTATGAACAGGCGGATATTTGCCATTTTCTGCACCGTTTGTGCGGAAATTATTTTCCAAAAGTAAGAGCAGTTACCAATAATAATCGAAACAGTCAGCATGACCTATCGGCGCGGAATGATTTAACCTATCCGTACAAAGCAACGGCGCGACCTCGCCGCGGGTCGCCACCCGCTCAGCCGCCATCATAAAAAACTTTATACTTTTTCTCCGAATGAGAATATGCGCTCATTACAAGTCCTAAGCCAATGTACATGGACAGGGTGGAGGTGCCGCCCTGGCTCAGAAAGGGCAGGGGCACGCCGATAACGGGCATTGCTCCGAAAACCATTCCCAGATTAAGTATGCAGTGTATGCATATCATCGAGTATACGCCCACGCAGAGATATTTTCCCGTATCGTCCTTGGCAATTCGTGAGTCTGCCATAATTTTAAGGCAGATGTAGGTGAGTATGGCAACCACCGCCATACAGCCTACAAAGCCCAGGGTCTGACCCACGTAGGTGAATATGAAGTCATTAGCCGCCTCGGGGACCTTTACGTATTCGCCGCCGAAAAGACCCTTTCCGAAAAGCTGACCCGAGCCGAGAGCGGTCTTGCTGACACGCTGGTGATAGCCAATACCCAGAGGGTCAAGCTCCTCATCGAAAAGCACAAGAAATCGTGTTTTCTGAAAGGGCTTCATCACCCTTGTCCACACGAAATAGACCGCAAAGGGCAGTGCGGCGGCGCAGGGGAGGATATATTTCCAGGATATCCCTGCGGAAAACATCATTATAACGAATATCATAAGAAAAACGCTGGCTGTTCCGTCGTCGCCCTGGAGGATTACGATGATTGTGGGAATGGCTGCATGAGCGCAGAGCAGAAGCACGTTTGACAGCCTGTTTATCCTGTCGCCTACCTTTGACAGATGAAGGGCGAAGGTGGTAACAAAGGTTATTTTAAGAAGCTCCGAGGGCTGTAAGGTCATAAATCCCAGGTCTATCCACGCCCTGTCGCCGTAGACCTCTATTCCCAGCTTTGTGAACACCAGAAGGGATAGTATGATAGACAGGGGCGCGTACAGCACCCACAGCTTGATTATCTTGTTGTAGTCCATTGCCGAAAGCATCAGGGCTATTACCCAGCCTGCGATTATTGCCACAGCCTGAGTTTTATAAAGGCTTGAATTTACCTCAATGGTGGCAGCGCCGTTTACCACAATGGAATAAAGCAGTATCACGCTGAAAACCGACAGTGCCGCCGCCGCAAGAAAAAGCAGTTTATCTAGCCTGCGGAAATACTGTCCGATATATCCGAGAAGCGCTTTCATATTTTTCCCTATCACTCCCTTTTCGACATTATGTTATGTTTATATTATAGCATATCTCCCCGCTTTTTTTCAATAGCGAATTTTGTGTCAATTCACTTACAAAAGAGTAACAAAACCGGGAGACAGCCTGTCCCCCGGTCAGTAAACAACAATATTTGATATCTGAAAAGCAGTCAGAAATTATGAGATTGAGATCCCGGTCTCAGGATAATGTATTTGTTATTCCCGATCTTATTTGATGCATATCGTTTTCTTCTGACATTTCGGTTATTCACCGATGGGTTTACAATGTTTTTTTTCACTCTGATAAAATCAATAAGTATTATCTCTGTTTCGCAGATAAGCGGGGCTTCACGGTCGTCTGAAAGATAGTTAAAAACCACATCGGTATTATCGGGAAACTGGACTTCAACGCAGAATACCGGTTTTTTAAATTCGGTGCTGTGGCATATTTTTCCTATTACGCCTTTATAGACCTTATATTGGCTGTATAGCTCCATTCTTTTGTTTTCGTGAATTATCTCTGCTATCAATAAAAGAATGACCAATAAAAATATAGGTATTTTCAGAAAGTCCTGGATAATTCCTGCCGTTCCCTCTAAGTCATAGGAACGGTGAGTATGGGTAGCAGTTATATTTTCCGAGACTATTTCGGGAAAAAGCTTTAAAAAAAGTATACCCATAATCACAGTTAAAAGGATCAGAAGAATGTAAACCGCTGTACGAGCAATAATTTTCTTTTTCTCCATATTCTGCCTGCGGATAATTGCCTCTGCGGCAGAGTTCATTTCACTTAAAGTAAAATCGCCTATGAAATAATCATCGTGTGTATCGTTGTTTTGAGCCATATCTGTCACCGTCCTGAAAACAAACTCAGCCGGCCTTTGTCACAAGCCTGTTTCTTCCCGATTCCTTGCCTGCATACAGCAGATGGTCAGCGCGGTTGATGGTATCGTCGGGAGTTTCGCCATCTGCCATTTGTGCTGCGCCGATGGTAATGGTAACGGGTATCCTTTTGTTCTCCCAGACATATTCGGCGTCACGGACCATTCTGAGGAGCTTTTCAAGAAATGCCTCTGCATCGCTCAGCTCGGACTCGGGGAGGATTATGAGAAATTCCTCGCCGCCCCATCTTGAAGCAAAGCCCTTTTTCTTCTCGGTCTCTTCCTTCAGCATAGCGGAAAGCTCCTTGAGCACCATATCGCCGCAGGCGTGACCGTAGCCGTCATTTATGCTCTTGAAATGGTCGATATCCGCCATTGCGGCAGTATAGCCCTTTTTCTGTTCAAGCAGCCTGTCTATGGACTTGCGGCAGCTGCGCCTGTTGAGCAGAGTGGTGAGGGGGTCTCTTTCCACCAGGTCTCTCAGGTTGTATCTCAGGGTATTGGCGCTTCGGGCGATATCTCCCACCTCGTCGGGCTGACTGAGAGTTTCGAGCGACAGATCGGCAGAAAAATCTCCTCCTGCGACATTTTCCATAAAGGTTTTTATCTCTAAAAGCTTGCCCACGATCTTTGATGAAAATTTGCTGAAAACCACCAGGGTCACAGCAAGGACGCAGGCGCTGATTATGGCAAAGCAGGTTATTATCTTCCTCATATTGCTTCTTGCCATATCAAGGGGTCTGCCTGCAAATATCATACCAACGGTCTTTGCGGAGGAGTCCATAATGGGTATGTAATATCCCGCATAATTCCTGCCGTTTATTTTGACTCTGCTGTAATAATACTCTATACCCCTGCCGAGAACGCTGTCAATGACCTTTTGGTCGGCGGAGGTGCCTGTGATAAAGCTGCCGTCGCTGCGCTTCACGGTGGTGAACATACGGGTGTCTTCCCAGAAAACGGTGAAATCCACGTCATCACTGCAGGCTATCATATCGGTCGTGGTCTTGAAATCTATATATGATATCATAACTCCGCCCTTGTACAGGGAACCGTTTTTCAGGTAATATTCCCCGTGAAATTCGGAATCAAGAAGGTGGTATAAGGAATGGGCAGCGTAATTCACCTCTGTCTTTATCCCTTCCTCGGTGGCTATATATATAAGCACCGCACCTGCCGCGGTTATGCATACGCATATCAGTGCAGCGGTCAGAGCTATCATTTTAAGAATTTTTTCGGTAAGCCCGTTCAGCTTTTTCATTCGGTTCACCTCGATAATTGTCCTTATATTACATTATACAACATAATTCTACAATTGGCAATAGATTTTATAGTTTTTTAATAAATTAATTTTATAAGTTCACAGGCGCGGCTATATTTTTATTTTGCCGTTGGGGGTCATGGGAACAGACGATACAAATTCAATTATCTTCGGTATCATATAGCGGGGGAGCCTCAGGGAAAGAAGGCTTTTTATCTCATCGGCTGACAAAGGCGCTGCGGCTGCCACATAGGCTTTTATGCACCGCGCCTGACCGAAGCTGTCGGGCAGAGCAGTGCAGGCGCAGTCTTTGACGCCGTTTATTTTAAGTATCTCCGATTCTATCTCCGAAAGCTCCACCCGAAAGCCCGAGTATTTAACAAATCCGTTTTTTCTGCCCTTGAAGTAAAGCTTTCCGTCACGAATTTCTCCCATATCTCCCGTGTAATAGCCGTTGTCGCGGAAGCTGTCGGACTTAGCTGACGGGGTGATATATCCCTTTGCGGCGCTTATTCCCGAGATGAATATCTCACCCTCACGGACTTCCACATTGCAGGCGTTTTCGCCGTTTCCAATGGGGATATCGCCATCAAGACCACCCCTTGTGACCTCATAAGCCGTCACAAAGCAGCAGCATTCCGCAGGACCGTAGGCGTTTATCAGCCGTATATCACCGAAGCGGTCAAGGCATTTTTTTGCCGTCTCGCGGGGAAGGGTCTCGCCGCAGCAGAGTATAGTCTCAAGAGAGGGGAAATTATCCCTTGAGAAGCTCTCCGACAGCAGACAGAGGCGCAGAAATGTGGGTGTGCAGACAAATGACCCTGTGTCCTTTTCGGGGGGCGCGTCCGTTTCAATAAGGGTGTGACCCGAAAGCAGAGCGGGAAAAATATCCGCCACCGACAGGTCAAAGGAAAAAAGAGCATGACCTGTGTGGCTATCGCTTTTCAGAAATCCTTCGGCAAAACCGCAGAAATTAAACAGGCTTTCCCGTCTTACGGGTATGCCCTTAGGCTCTCCCGTGCTGCCCGAGGTAAATATTATGTAGGCATTTTCATCGCCCTCGTTAATGGGAGAAAGCCTTTCTCCCCCATAAAGCTTATGAAGCTCACATACGGATATCCCGGGTATATCCGTATCGGCAGAAAGCCCCTCCTCCGTACAGATAATAAGCCCTGCTCCCGAAAGCACAGCTATCCTTTTCACCCTTTCCCGGGGAATGGATATATCGCAGGGAACAAAGCTCCGCCCCGCAATAAGGCAGGCTGTGAGGGCTATTATAAAATCGGGAGACTTGTGACCGTATATGACAACGGGAGATGTGCCTTCGGAAAGATATGCCGCAAGTCCTCCCGATTTGTCCGCAAGTTCATTGTATGTAATAAAGGAGCCCATATATTCGTATGCGGTGCGCTCGGGAAATTTTTTTGCCGCAAGGAGAATTTTTTCGGGGATATCCGCATATCTCAAGACACTATTTCCTCCTTTGGAATAAGGCTGTGGTCGTACATCACCTTTGAGTGGTTTGTGAGGATAAGCTCGGTGCGGACAAGCTCACCGCTTTCGCGGTCAAAAACATCTCTGTAAACAAGGCTGCACCTGAAATAATCCTCTCCCTCTTTTGCAAAATGGTGCCCCTCCTCACGGATAACATAGCGGTACTCGGGAGAAGTATTTCCCCTCAGTTCCCCGTAAAGCACCCCCTTGTCCACCCACACAAGAAGCTGCACGGGCTCGGACAGAGTATTTTTAAATCGGTAGTCCACATTCTTATAAAACACCGACGTACCCGTCCCGAAGGGCACTCTGCGGCGTTCATCGGGAAAAAGCGCGTCGCTGTGATGATGAAGCTCCGTCACCTCAAGCGGACTGTTCAGAATGAGCCAGTGAATGAGATTTGCCAGCTGACAAAGCCCTCCTCCGCAGGCTCTTCCCAGCCTTCCGCGGGATATGGTAAGTCCTTCAAGGTAGCCCTTTTTTGCTGTGGGTCTGCCAATGAGCCGCCAGAAGGAAAAGACCTCCCCGGGACGTATCATCAGCCCGTTTATCCTTTCGGCAGCAATTTTGAGATTAGTCTCCTTGTTGCGCTGAAGCTCCATATCCACCCCTGCAAGCTTTCGTGCAATGACCGAGAGGTGCCCCTTTATAATAACGGGCATTTCCTCGGCTGAGCGTTCCTTCGCAAAGCGCGTTCCCCCGAAAACGCTTATGATATCCCGTATATCGCGCAGAAGATATTCCTTTATAAGCGATATATTATAGCATATTTTTCCGCATTCGCAGAAAAGCTTTCGTCTGCCCTGCATAGCCTTTCCCCCTTTATATACTACCATATTAGCACAATCTGCTGCCATATTCAATTACACATCGGCTACAATTTGATTACATTTCATAATTTCAAAAGAATTTATTCTTTGTGCGCGGCATATAATAACAAAGCTTATAAAATTAAGGAGATGTCAGCAATGCGGCTTTGGGCGTTTTTATTGTCTGTAATACTTATTATAGGAGCGTTTCTGATATCCTGTACGCTAAAAAAGAAAGCCGAGCCTGCCTCGGCGGATATGGCAGCGGGAGTGTCCCTGCCTGCGCTTATGTATCACAGCGTACTGAAAAATCCCTCCAGAACGGGAGAATATGTGATAACTCCTGCGCTGCTTGAAAACGACCTGAAATATCTTCGTGACAAGGGCTACACCGCCGTATCCCCCGATGAGATACTTGCTTTCACTGATGAGGGAGTGCCGCTTCCGGAAAAGCCCGTTTTCATCACCTTTGACGACGGACATCTTAACAATATGACCTATGCCCTGCCCCTGCTTGAAAAGTACCATATGAAAGCAGTGGTGAACATAACGGGAGCGTTCACGGTGCAGTCGGAACGGGAAAACGACCCCAATCCCGCCTATGCCTATCTGACAAGGGAGAATGCCGCAGAGCTTTCATCGGGAGATGTGTTTTCCATTGGCTGCCATACCTACAATATGCACAGCCTTAACGGCAGAAGGGGAGCGGCGAGAAACAGCGGCGAGTCCGAGGAGGATTATCTCCGCGCATTCGGGGAGGATACGGATAAATGGCTCAATATCTTCGGAAGCGGTCACACCGTCTATGCCTATCCCTACGGCGCAATGTCAAGAGAAGGCTTTGACGTTCTGAAAGACAGAGGCTTTCGGTTGATCCTTACCTGCCGCGAAACGGGAAATCTCGTTTATTCCGACGGAAGTATGAAAGACGAGCTTGTGATACTCGACAGATACAACCGCACAGGACTTGTGCAGACCGACGAATTTATGAGCGCCTGCGGAATTAAATAATATTTAATAATTTTGATATTGACAAAAAGCTCGGTTTGTGGTATCCTTATATTATACTAAACAAGTATATAATATACCTTGCAAGTACAATTCAAAGTCATGGACTTTGAAAATTTATAAAAACGGAGGAATTTTATTTATGAAGAAGTTTGTATGTTCTATCTGCGGCTATGTTTACGAGGGCGATGCTGCTCCCGAGAAATGTCCCCAGTGCGGCGCTCCCGCTTCCAAGTTCAACGAGGTAGCACAGGACAGCGGTCTCCAGTTTGCCTGCGAGCATATCGTGGGTATCGCTAAGGACGTTGACGACAAGGAGATCATCGAGGGCCTCAACCAGAACTTTATGGGCGAGTGCACCGAGGTAGGTATGTACCTTGCAATGTCCAGAGTAGCCGACAGAGAGGGCTATCCCGAGGTAGCAGAGGCATATAAGAGAATTGCTTTCGAGGAAGCAGAGCACGCAGCAAAGTTTGCAGAGCTTCTCGGCGACGTTGTTACCGACTCCACCAAGAAGAACCTTGAGATGAGAGTTATGGCTGAGCACGGCGCAACTCAGGGCAAGCTTGACCTTGCAACAAAGGCTAAGCAGCTGAACCTCGACGCTATACACGACACCGTTCACGAGATGGCTAAGGACGAGGCTCGTCACGGCAAGGCATTCCAGGGTCTCCTCAACAGATACTTCAAGTAATATAACGCTTTCAGAAGCTGTCAAAAAAGCAGTACCGTTTTTAAAATGCGGTGCTGCTTTTTGTTTTGGAATGTTCACCCCATAACAACTATCCTGTTATCACAATCAAACAAATTATAAATAAACGTCCTTCTGTCCTCTTCATAAACGCTTTGTACCCGATACCTTGCAAAAAGAGGATAACCCTCGTCTCCCGAGGGAACGATAGGACTTCTCGTAGTAGCGTGACAGCGAACATCATAACCCTTTTCTTCAAGCAGCTCCCCAAGCTTGATGGCAGGGAACATACACTCCTCCGTGCCGATAACGTCCACCCTTTTACCCGTCAGAAAAGGCTTTATTTTCTCAAAAAACTCATTTGCGGCACTTGCACAGTATTTTTCATACTCCGCCCCGTCTATCCCCAGACGAGGGTCTTTCTTTTTATCCATTCTCAGGGTAAGCTCTTCGGGAATTGAAAAAATGTCAAATTCCCCGTCCTCCCGGGGAGTGACGGAAATTGCTTCTTTCAGCGTCTCTGCGGAGCTGTCTGTCTTCACAAGATAATGTACCCCCACACCCATAGCCTTGTATTTGCCGAGATTTTCCTCACTCATTCCGTTGATTATGGAAGCCGCGGAAAATTTGCAGTTTGTGATATTTTTCAGCGCCTCAATAAAATTCAGAATAGTCTTGCCCGTGGTAAGCTCGTCCTCCGCAAAGATTATCCGCTCGACCCCATTAAAAATATCAAGCCCCTTGTCCGAAAAAAGGCATTGCTCCGTAGCATGGCTGTGCTCCTCACTGAAAAGGGCAAGGCGCATATCCTCGGGGAATTTCTCTCTCGTGGTGTGGATATATGTACACTCGCACTTACCCGCCAGCCTTGCCGCCAGCTCCGCGCCGATAGCAGTGGCAGTCTCCGCAAAGCCGATGACCATCACCTTTTTTTCGCATATGTCCGGAATGACCCTGTCCGCCAGCCTGTCAAAGAGAGCAAGAGTCTCCGAGGGCTTAGCGGGAACGTGCTTTGCCTGCAAAAAATTAACGATAAGTCCGCCCCGCTTTGCATTATTCTCCCTTGCCGCCGGAGCAAAAAGCTTGTGGGGGCTTACCCCCGAGTAATTTTCCGTTATCTTCATGATCTTAGTCTCCCGTAACGCCGTAAACCTCAGCCAGAGCGAGGATCTTCTCTGCCCAGCCCGAATGCACCTTGTTTTCGTACATTCTTCCGCCGTCCGCACTCTTTATCACCTGCACCGCACCGCTGTTTTCCAGAATAAGCCGTGCGTCCTCGTAATCCCTGCGGGGCACCGCCATAGCCCTGTTTACAACACTTATCTGACTCGGGTGAATAATAGTCTTTCCCACAAGCCCGATCGAGCGGTCAATGCTCATTTCTCTGACCATACCCTTTTCCCAGTCGGGGTCGCCCCCCGCAAAATAATTCCATACGGGAGCGGAAACGGTAAATTCCCCCGCAAACACTGCCGCAATATCCGAAATAAGCTGTCCCACAGGCAGGATATCATAAACCGTGCTGTGAATATCCGCCCTCAGATCCAGCGCCCTGCAAAAATCATTCCCGCCGATGCGGACGTTCAGTACTCTGTCTCTCATCTTCATAAGCTCGTCAAAAAGCCGCTCAAGCTTTGCATATCTTGATGACAGCCGCAGGAATGAGGGATTTTCGATTATGGGCATAATGTAAAGGCTGCTTTTTTTCTCAAATGCCTCGTTCAGATAGGGAACATATTCCGTAAATGTTTCATCATCTATCTTAGGCAGGATAAATCCCGTTATCATCTCAAAGGAGCTTTCGGGCATACGGGAAAGCCGTTCAAGCTGCTCGCCGCTTCGCACCCTGATAAATATCATAGGCAGCTTTTCGGGGCGGTCATCGGCAAGAATACGAAGCTGTGACAGGAGATTTTCCTCTGCCGCCTCAACCATATCGTCCCTTATGGTGTCCTCCAGGCATACAGCCGCCGACCGCAGCCCGGGAAAGCCTTCGGACAGCTTTCGCGCAATGTCCGACCTGAGCGCAGGCATATATAAAAGGGGACCGACGGAATACTCAAGCTTTCTTCTGTTTTTTTGTGATGTCAGAATATCTATATCTGTGATAAGTTCCATTTCGTCTGATTTTTTCCTTTCAAAACAAGTCATATAATACTAATCTTTAATCGTTCTGTAGACAAAGACGGCAGATAGAACGCAGCCAATCTAGGAAAGCGACCGCAGGCGGGCTGTCGCCCGGCAAGGGAGCTTGACGACGAGTGGCTGTGTTATAGCTGTCGGATTTGTCTATAGGTTGGTTAAAGATTAGTATAAATCGGAGCGCCGCTTTTTTACGGCGCTCCGCATAATTTTTATGTGATTTTTAATCAGTTATATCTTCTGATAAGGGAACCGAGACCGTCGTCGGCAGTTGCCTGACCGATAGCGGAGAATTTCCATTCGCCGTTGTGACGGTACATCTCGCCGAATATCATAGAGGTCATACCGTTGTAATTCTCGGAAAGATTGTAGCGGCAAAGCTCCTGATTTGTGTCGGAGTTAACAAGTCTGATAAATGCGTTCTGTATCATGCCGAAATCCTGTCTGCGAGCCTTAGCCTCGTAGATGTTTACCACGAAAATGACCTTGGAATACTCAGCGGGGAGCTTTGAAAGGTCAACGAATATCTGCTCATCGTCGCCGTCGCCCGCACCTGTCAGGTTGTCGCCCATATGCTTTACAGCGCCCGTTTTATGTGTAAGATTGCCGAAGTAAACAAGGTCGCTCTTGCCTGCAAGCTTGCCCGAGCTTTCGGTGATAAGGATAGCCGAAGCGTCGCAGTCGATGTCCTGACCGCCGCCGAAAAGACCGCCCAAAAGACCGCCCTTTTTCACCTCGTCCCAGCCGAGACCTACCATAACGTGCTTGAGACCGGGATTACCCTTTGTAAGGTCGATTTTCTGACCCTTCTGAAGATTTACTGCCATAGTTTTTTTTACCTTCCTTTCAGAAATTAAAAAATAACGTGATTATGTAGAGCTTACCGAAACAGCGGCGGAGTATGGAGACCCGAGCATTGAACTGTACACCTTTATGGTGGGAGCGAGCCAGACCTGACCCGTGCCCCTGTATACATTCACAAGACCCTCTCCGCTGACAGCAGAGCCGATAAGCGTCTTAGCGGAGCGTTCAACGGTAAAGTCGATGCCGCCCGTTCTGAGAACGGCAAAATTGCCGTCCACCTTCAGAACGTCATTCTGAAGGTCGATAATATCTATCTCGCACATGGGAACAGCGCACTCAAGAATAACAAGTCCGGGACCCTTGATAGATGTCTGGAAAATGCCCTCGCCGCCCAGAGCAGCAGAGGAAAGGTTCCTCTGCATATAAGCGCTTACATTAGCGCTTCCCTGCGCCGCAAAGAACATACCCTTGTCAACGATTATCTCCTCACCGGGCTGAAGCTCCAGGGTGAGCAGATGCTTGAAGGTAGGCTCAAGAACGACCATTCCCGTGCCTCTGTATTCGGGCTGAGCGGCGGCTTCACCCGTCACTGCGCCCGTAAACATTCTGCCGATGAGATTTCCGGGAGTAACGCCCGATACCATCTCAAGATTGCCCTGAAAATAGCTCATAGCTCCGGGCTCGACCTTGACCGCGTCATTGGTGAGATAAATAGCCGCCTGACGCACCTTCATATTCTGTTTTTCCATAAAGTACATCATCTGAGAGGAATAGGGGTCTCTGCCGCCCAGGAGCTTCTGATATTCCATTATCTCGATCTTCATATTCTTGTTTACGCTTGAGTCGATTATCTTGATGTTTTCTCTGGTTCCCACAGCGTTGTAGTTCATATTTATAATCCGCCTTTCTGCGAAAGGCACCAATCGGGTAATGAAAAGTA
>NZ_JBJERV010000082.1:0-6199 GCF_051882455.1 Huintestinicola sp.
TGCACAAATAAACACAACACTAAAAGTTTCGCTCAAGCCTTTTCCAAAGGCTTGCGGGGGTCAAGGGGGCAGAGCCCCTTGTTGCCCTCCGCAGAGGGCGAAATCCCCTTTATCCTTCCAAAACGGAGAAAGGGGTGAGAAATGCGACAGCATTTCGAGGGGAAGGCATATTGTGAAGCAAGCTTCACACGACCGCCTCCCCTTTTATAGCGCTCAAACACACTTACCCTCAAAAACGTTCCGGTGGAACGTTTTTGACAAAGCAATTCCTGCATTGGTTTGTGCATATTATATAATTGTCGTTTCTTTTTCGACAGACTGAGCTCCTGTGGGAATTTTCTCACAGGAGCTTTTTTGTATTTGTATTGAATTTCTTTACCAGCCCATAACGCTCTTTATCTCAGCAGTGAGCTTTTCGGCTGCCTTTGTGTGGGTAGCATCGGTGGGGTGCCAGTCTGCGGCATAACCGTCATCGGGGCTTTGAACATCAAAGGGCATTGCACATACCTTTGTATCGCCCGTTTCCTCGGTGTAGGTCTGAACCGCCTGCTCAACAGAAGGGTAAAGCCCGTTGCCCATAATGCCTAGGGTGCATATTATCTGCGAGTCGGGATTATTTGAACGGATAGTTTTTAAGAACTCCACGTATGAGTCGGTGTAATCCTTTATTCTGTCCTCTTTGTTTTTGGTGTAGGATTCGTCGTTGGTGCCGAGATTTACCACGATAACATCGGGGGTATAGCCTGTGAAATCCCACTTTTCCGAATCTACTCTTTTTCCTCCGAAGGTGCCGTAGGAGAAGCCCAGCTTATTGTAATACTTGGGCAGCTGCTGGTTTGACACCTTTTTCTTGCCGTCGGAATAGCCTGATATAATGCCGTAGCCGCTGATGGAGACCATACTGTAGTCTGCGTTCAGAGCCTCGGCGGTCTTGTAGGCATAGGTCTTTGTCACGTCCTCGGTCTTGGTGGAGAAGTGATGTTCCTTTACTTCATCGTCAACGCCATAGCCGCAGGTGATGGAGTCGCCCACAAATTCTATGAAATGCTCCTTTTTCTCCCCGGGCTTTATCTCGCCGCCCTCCACCGTTATTGACTTAACGGCGCAGGTGGACATTGCGGTCTCGGACAGCTTGACTATCTTTATATCACATTCTGCGGGAGTCTCGCTTTCAAAAACGGTGTAGGTTTCCTCGGCGTGGTCTATCATATCGTCAACTACTCTTTCACCGTTCACATATACCGCTATTCTTGCCTGATTGTCCTCGTTGTCAGGCTTTTCGGCGCTGTCGTCTCCTGCTATGACTATCTCCGCCTTAGTGCCGTTTACGGTAAACTCGGCTCCCGAGCCCGAGAATGCGAGCCAGAGCATATCATCGGTGAGCATTGTCCTGCCCAGGGGCTTGACGTTTTCGGAGGAGGGGATATAGGTCTTTACCGGGTCTTCCTTCGCTCCACCGCAGCCGGACATACCCATGGAGATCGCTCCTGCGCATACAAGAGCCAAAAGCTTGTAGATATTCATAGTTAACTTCCTTTCGGTTTTCTTTTTATTTATTGTAGCATTTATGGAAATCGTTGTCAAGGGAGACAGATATGCAATGAGTAAAATGGGGCGCTTATTATCACTTCTGTTTAAAATACAGGTTCATTTCCACAACGGTACCTGTTTGTGTATCAACACTTACCAGAAGGGTACCCGTATCGGACGTAAAGGTGCCTGTATCCTTTTTGAAAGCCTTGACAGTTTTTGGGTCTGTATCAGAGGTCCATGTGCCTTCATCGCCAAGCTTGTTTTTTGCGGCGGCTTGAGCGGTGCTTTTGCTGTCGCCGAGACGCAGTCCGAAGAGAGTATATCCCGAATTCCCGCCGCTGCCGACCTTTCTTACGCCGATAGAACCTATCTTGTCATGCTGAAAGCTCACATCGATACGGTCGTAATTTTCCTTCATATCCCCGCCGACCCTGAAATAATATATTTCGGACATATGATTGCCATCGTCTGTAGTGTCATCGAAGGGTTGGAGCGAGGTCTTGAGAAACTGCCCGGCAGTTGCTCCTGCGGCATTGCTTAGCTCCTTATCGGCTGCAAGGTCATATACCGCTGCTGTGCCGCAGGCGGTGAGAAGCATTGATGCGGATAATAAGATAGCTGTGAGTTTCTTTTTCATTTTTATGACCTCCTTTATTGAGAGTTTTGTGTTTTCCGTAAGGAAATCTTTGTCGGCAGACAAAGAAACAAAACTCGGTTTGAAAATCTTTGATTTTCAAACTTTCCCCCCAAAAAAAATTTGCAGTAAGCTGAAATGATTATAGCATATTTATATAAAAAATGCAAGGCATAAATGTGATTTTTTGAACAAAAATGCAAAAATAGAAAAGTCCCCGAAAAAATTTCTTCGGGGACTTGACATTTTGGAACAAATATGCTATAATATACAAGAACAAACGTTCATCAAGACTTCATCAGCTTGACCATAACTGCCTTCTGAGCGTGGAGACGGTTTTCTGCCTCGTCGAAGATCTCCTCTGCGTGAGCCTCGAACACCTTTGCGGTTATCTCCTCCTCGCGGTGTGCGGGCAGGCAGTGCTGCACCATTGCATCGCGCTTTGCGGCTGCCATTACCTCGTCGTTTATCTGATAGCCTGCAAATGCCTTGCGGCGTATCTCGGCTTCGCCCTCCTGTCCCATGGAAGCCCATACGTCTGTAAAGAGCACATCTGCATTTGCGGCAGCTTCCACAGGCTTGTCGGTAAGGGTGAACTTATCGCCGTATGCCTTTGCAAATTCAAGGACGGTGGGGTCGGGGCGGTATCCCTCGGGGCAGGCAGCGGCAACTTCCATTCCTACCGTAAGTCCGCCTACGATAAGGGAGTTTGCCATATTGTTTCCGTCGCCTATGTAGCACATCTTCAGTCCGTCAAACTGTCCCTTGTACTCGCGTATGGTCATAAGGTCCGCAAGCACCTGGCAGGGGTGGCAGTAGTCGGTAAGTCCGTTTATGATGGGGATATTGCCGAACTCTGAGAGAGCCTCCACTTCCTTCTGCTCAAAGGTGCGTATCATTATTCCGTCAAGGTAGCGGGAGAGGACGCGGGCGGTGTCCTGCACAGGCTCGCCCCTGCCTATCTGGAGATCGCGTGAAGAGAGGAACAGCGCATTTCCGCCCAGCTGGTACATTCCCGTTTCAAAGGAAACTCGTGTACGTGTGGAGGACTTCTGGAATATCATTCCCAGAGTCTTGCCCTCAAGGTGGCGGTGGGGAATGTTGTGCTTGAGCTCGTATTTGAGCTGGTCTGCAAGGTTTAAGATATCGATGATATCAGCCTTTGAAAGATCGGACATTTTGAGCAGGTGCTTCATAGTGGTTTACCTCCGTTATCAATTTATTATCAAGTCTATGATTATTTCAACGGCGGCTTCAATGATATCTCCGATTATATCCCATATGAAAAATTTTGTGGGTCTCGGCATCTGTATCACTCCTTTGGTGATATTATACCGTCCCACGGTTAATATCATATTAGCCGCAGATTAAAATCCAATTAGAAATTATTTTAAAAGCTCGGTCAGTATTTCCATTCCCTTGTCTATCTCCTCATAGGTGATGGTGAGGGGGGGAAGGAAGCGGAGCTTTTCCTTGGCGGTGAGAATGAGAAGTCCCTTTTCGGCAGCGGCGGTAAGGATATCCCCCGCCTTTTTGGTTTTGAGTCTTACGCCAAGCATCAAGCCTAAGCCGTCAACGCCCTCCACCTCGGGTATCTCCGCAAGCTTCTTTTTAAAATACTCGCTTTTCTTCATCACGTCCTCAAGGAAGCCATTTTCGGTAACTCTGTCGAGAACTGCGTTTGCTCCTGCGCAGGCAATGGGGTTGCCGCCGAAGGTGGAGCCGTGGGTGCCTTTCACAAGAACATCGGCGCATTTTTCCGAAGCAAGGCAGGCTCCCATAGGCACGCCCCCTGCGATACCCTTTGCAAGAGAGGTGATATCGGGCTTTATGCCGTACTGTTCGGAGGCAAGGAAGGTTCCTGTTCTGCCCACGCCTGTCTGGACTTCATCGGCAACAGTGAGGATATCATTTTCGCCGCAGAGCCTGAAAATTTCCTCCACAAAAGCCTTGTCAAGAGGATTTACGCCGCCCTCGCCCTGGACGAACTCGAACATTACGGCGCAGATGGTCTTATCCTCGGAAATAAGCTTGCGGAGCGCTTCAATGTCGTTTGCGGGGACATTCACGAAGCCCTCAACGAAGGGGAAGAAGTAATTGTGGAAAACCTCCTGTCCCGTTGCGGAAAGGGTGGCTATCGTTCTGCCGTGGAAGGAGTTTACAAGGGTGACGATGGTGTGGCGACCCTTGCCGTATTTATCAAAGGAATATTTCCTTGCAAGCTTTATTGCGCACTCGTTTGCCTCTGCTCCCGAGTTGCCGAAGAACACGTTTTTGTAGCCTGTGACAGCGCAGAGACGTTCGGCAAAGTCTGCCTGCACCTTGGTATAGAAATAGTTTGAGGTGTGCTGTATTGAACGCACCTGTGCGCACACAGCGTCTGCCCACTTCTCGTCGCAGTAGCCGAGGGAGTTTGTGCCTATGCCGCTGCCGAAATCTATGTATTCTTTGCCGTTTTCGTCAACGGCTTCACGTCCCTTGCCTTTTTCAAGGACAATGGGCAGCCTGCCGTAGGTCTGCATTACGTGTTCGTTGAATTTTTCTATGGTTGACATTTGTATCAGCTCCTTATCACTTTGCATTTTTATAATAAATTATGCAGCTTCAAGTTTGTACGGTTGTCGCCAAAACTATCGGCGCGGTGACAAACTAACTTATTCAGATAAATTAACAGCGCGACCTCGCCGCGGGGCGTCCCCCGCTTATACGAATTGTGTTCCTATTCCCTCATTTGAAAGCAGCTCGATAAGAATGGAGTGGGGTACTCTTCCGTCGATTATGCAGGTCTTTTTAACGCCTCGTCTGACGGCTTCAACACAGCAGTCTATCTTGGGTATCATTCCGCCGCTGATAATGCCCTGTCTCTTCATAAAGGGAACCTCGCTGACCTGCACCTTGGGGATAAGTGTGCCGTTGTCGTCCTTGTCTCTCAGAAGTCCCACGATGTCCGTCATAAGGATAAGGTTTTCCGCTTTAAGCTCGGCGGCTATTCTTGCGGCGGCGGTGTCGGCGTTTATGTTGTAGGTCTGTCCCTTCTCGTCGCAGGCTACGGTGGATATTACGGGAACATAGCCGTTTGAAAGTGCGTCTGTGATGGGGGCGGTGTTTATGGTGTCTATCTCGCCCACAAAGCCCAGGTCAACTTCGCTCTCCATTTTGTGGCAGAGTATCATCTGTCCGTCAATTCCGCACATTCCAAGGGCATTTCCGCCATGCTGCGCAAGATGGGATACAAGCTCCTTGTTCACCTTGCCCGCAAGCACCATTTTTACGATATCAACGGTGGCTTCGTCGGTGTATCTGAGACCGTTTATGAACTTGCTCTCAATGCCCACTCTTTTCAGCATATCATTTATCTCGGGACCGCCGCCGTGAACCAGGACGGTCTTTATGCCTACGAGATTGAGTAGCACGATATCGCTCATAACAGCGTCCTTGAGCGCCTCGTTGGTCATTGCGTTGCCGCCGTATTTGATAACAACTATCTTGTCGTTATATCTCTGAATGTAGGGCAGGGCGTCGATAAGCACCTGCGAACGTATTTCATTTGATATCATATTTTCGCTGTTCATTTGAAACTATCCTTCCGTTAAATAATTAAAGCAATCCTGCAACCGATGCTCCCACCAGCCAGTTGAGCAGTGCCCAGACAATGCCTAAAGCTCCTGCAAGCCACCCCTTGCCCGTATCGTAATATTTCCCCTCCATATGATTGACCACCAGACAGCAGACAGAAAGGGAAAATCCCACAGAGGGCAGAAATAACGAGGCAAATGCGCTGAGTATCGCAAGCTTGACCGCTGTTTTGCAATATTCCTTTTTTTCCATACCGCTTCCCTCCGTTTATGTTATCAGAGGACGCAAGATCAGCGCAAGTATCCATGAGAGCGCAGATATCCCAAAGCTTATTGCGTTTGCCTTATAGCCCGGAGCAGTTTCGTAATGGACCTGTTCCTTGTAATTTACATAAAACCCCGAAAGCGCAAAGGTAAAGCCGATAAAGGGAATAAACAGTCCTGCGATCGCTCCGAT
>NZ_JBJERV010000083.1:0-6073 GCF_051882455.1 Huintestinicola sp.
CCATTTCCGGATATTCGTCCTTAAAATCCTCGTCAAGGAAAAGCTGCATAAGAAGCTTTACCGCAAATCTCACAGTGTATGTATGCTCCGAGCCTATCCACACCCTTATCTTTTCAAGCACCTCTTCCTTGTGCCTTGCAAAAACGGGAAATGAGCCCTGGTCGCAGGTCGCCCAGTTGTCAACATAGGGCAGAAATTCTTCCACCTTTGAAATGCAGGCACCGTAGTCCCTGATGTGAGAAAGAATGAAGAAATGAAGCTGATTTTCCTCAAAATATCCGTGAGGAACATCTGCAAGAAAATCCTCCGCCCCCTCCGAATACAGTCTCTTTGCCATTTTACGCAGCAGAGGAGTCCTCACCCCGATAATGCTCTCCTCGGGAATATTCGGGATAAGCCTTGCCTGAAAGCTCTGATACTTTTCGTCCCTGTTTTCGAAAAGCTCTTTTCTGATATGGTCCGTCAGCATTTTTTTCACCCCAGCGCTGTCTGAATTTTGCTCAGCAGCTCCTCCTGCTTAAAGGGCTTGCCCACGCAGGCAGCTACTCCCATTTCGGCAGCCCTGTCAAGGCTCTCCCTGTCCTCTGCGGCAGTGAGCAGGATAATGGGGATATCTCTGCCCTCCTCAGATTTTCTGAGCTTTTCAATTACCTGAAATCCGTCCATCTCGGGCATTAAAAGGTCAAGCAGGATAAGGTCGGGCCTTTGTTCCCTGACAGCGTTTAAACATTCTGCGCCCGAAGCGGCTTTGACCGTTTCATAGCCTGCTTTTTTCAGAATAAATTCCGTCATTCTGAGATTCATTATCTCGTCGTCCGTAATGATTATCCTTTTCATAAAAATACCTCCGTCAAAATATTATGCAGTATAATTTATCCAGTATCTTTTCTTTTCATTCTCATCGAGAGCATTTGCAAAATCCGCCTTGAGGGCAACAAAATTTTTCAGGTCGCAGAGAATGTGATAGAGCAAAGCACGGTTTTCAAATTCCTGACGGCTTTGGGGGAGAGCCTCCTCCGAATAATAGGAAAACAGCCCGTCAATATCCTCAAGAAGCCCCACGGCGTCATTTATCTCACTGAACTGCCTGCTCATTTCATTAAGGAAATCGGCAATAGGCTCGGCGTATGAGGTAACGATGCTCAGCCGCTTGATGTCGGTAAATATCCTCATAAGAATGACGCACTGCTCCATTCTCATTCCCACGTATTTGTAAAAATAATCCTTCTCGCTCACAAAGGAATTGCCGATGTATTTCACCGATTCCCTGCGCAAAGCCTCAAGCAGGCGGTCGGTTTCCTTAAAGCAGCTGCCCGTGTAATCGGACTTGTCCTCCGCAGTGATATACACAGCCATACGCCCGATAATACGCCGTATTTTATCGTCTGTTTCCTGCTGTATACGTCGTATCTTGCGGGTGTTTGAGGGCATAAAAATGTTGAGCAGCACGCCTATGCCCGCACCTGCCGCCAGCAGCATAAGCTCGTTTCCCATCATCGGCAGAGAAATGTCACCGGAGACAAAATAGTGAGTAGCGATAACGCTGTTCATCGCCACCGCCTCGCTCATATCCAAAGCGCCGCACAGGGTGAGAAACAGCATCAGCACCGCTCCGAGCTGCAATAAGCCGAACCCGCACAAACCGAATATCAAAGCGCATAAAGCGGTAACTCCGCAGAAAGCGATAAGCCTTTTAAGGGTTATCGTAAGGGTCTCCTTTCGGGTGTCCTGAATTGTGAGCAGGCAGATAATTCCCGCAGATACGGCGTACTCAAGCCCCAGGGCATATGATACAGCCGCCGCCGTTACCGCTCCTGCGGATATTTTTATGATCTTCACAGGGTCTATGTTCAAGAATTTTCCTCACTTTCGGGCAGAATGTCAATTATTACCAGCTCGGGGTTGTTAAATATACGGGGAATAACATTTTTTGTCCGAGAAAGCCCTCTGCTCACTATCATGCAGTCATCATCAAACTCGTACATTCCCCCCGCATATTCGGGAAACAGACCCTGATCTGGAGAAAATAATCCGTTTATCAGATAAGGCACGCGCCATTGACCGCCGTGAGCGTGTCCCGAAAGCACAAGGTCGAATTTACCGAAGGAGCGGTAATATCCGATTTTCTCGGGATAGTGGGCGAGAAGCACATTGAAGCCGTTTCCCGCTTCCTTTGCGCATTTCTCCACGCTCCCGTCAAAGGTGAGCCTGCCGTCGCCCGTAGACGATGCGCCGCAGATGGTTATTCCCATAAAGCCGACGTTCTCTCCCTCAAGAACGGTGATGCCCATATCAGCCGCTTCCTGTTTGAAATTTGCCCAGCCGTCCTTTCTCATTTCGTGATTTCCCGAAACATAAAAGAAGGGGTATTCAGAGACAGCGGCTTTCAGAAAGATACGTGTATTTTCATTATCCCTCACATCGTCGAAAATATCGCCCGTCAGAACAATAACATCGGGTGAGCTCGCGTCAACAGCTTCAAGCAGAGTCTTCATATCCCTGCCGTAATATTCGCCGTGCAGGTCGGATATCTGTGCTATACGCACAGGCTTGGTGATCTTATCCGTAAATATTTCATATGAAACGGTTTTAAGCGGAAAGCTGACTGCCGCGAGTATGAAAAAAATTATCAGCAGCAGAATAAGGAGCAATTTCAAAATGCGCCTGCTCCCGGGCTTAGGAGACGTTCCCATCTGATACCTCCATAACTTCTTTAATATAATTATACTATATTTCTCCATTTATGTCAATCGTCCGAAAAATATTTACAAATAAAAATCTCTTTGCCTATTGCAATTTTTTTAGCGGCGTGGTATAATACATTTGTTATGTAATATTATAAAGGCTCAGCGTTCAGAGTAACCGTTCGAGAGCTTCTGCAGAGAGCGCCGATTAGGTGTGAGCGGCGTGAATATCATCGGTGAAGTGCGTTCGTCAGCCTGACAGAGGAAGTATGCCTTATGCATATGCGTATGCTGTCACGGGAGGTCGCCGTTATACGACATTATGAGGACATGACTGTATAAAACAGCCTGTCAAATTGAAGTGGGACCACGCCGGTAAAGAAATTTCCGCCGTCTTCAGAATTTTCTGAGGACGGCTTATTTTTTTGTTTGGTGATATTATCAAGTCGAAGGGATAAACGTCCGCATATAATATGATAAAGGCGTTTCATACTAATCTTTAATCGTTCTGTAGACAAAGACGGCAGATAGAACGCTGCCAATCTAGGAAAGCGACCGCAGGCGGGCTGTCGCCCGGCAAGGGAGCTTGACGACGAGTGGCTGCGTTATAGCTGTCGGATTTGTCTATAGGTTGGTTAAAGATTAGTATCAACACTGCCCAGGTTTTCGGGCAAAAAAAATAGTATAAGCGAGGGAGCATATGAGCAGCTTAGGCACACTTTTGGAACATTTCAAAGCGGATATCGAGTCTGTCAAGCAGAGAGACCCTGCGGCAAAGAATACTCTTGAGATAATTCTTACCTATTCGGGACTTCACGCAGTGGCAGCGTATCGCGTATCACACTTTTTTTACGAGAAAAAGCTTTACCTTACGGCAAGGGTGATCTCACAGCTTGCGAGATTTTTCACAGGCATAGAGATACACCCGGGCGCAAAGATAGGCAAGGGACTTTTCATCGACCACGGCATGGGGGTCGTTATCGGCGAGACCACCGAGATAGGGGATAACTGCCTTATCTATCAGGGCGTTACCTTAGGCGGAACAGGCAAGGACCACGGAAAGCGCCACCCCACTCTGGGCAACAACGTTATGGTTGGCTCGGGCGCGAGAGTGCTTGGACCCTTTAAGGTCGGCAACAACGTAAAGATCGCCGCAAATGCGGTGGTGCTTGAGGCGATCCCCGACAACTGCACAGCAGTGGGCGTTCCCGCAAGGATAGCGCGCTGCAACGGCAAGCCTACCGCAGACCTTGACCAGGTGCATATCCCCGACCCTGTGGCACAGGAGCTCTGCAAGATGTCCGTAAGGCTCAACAGGCTTGAAAAGCAGCTGGGTGTAAATGTCCCCGAGGCGGATAAGACGGACGTCTGCTTCAAAGCCGAGGATAATAAGAAATAATCAAATATAAGGAGTTAAAAAATATGAAGCTTTACAATTCGCTTTCCCACGAAAAGGAAGATTTCAAGCCCATTGTCGACGGCAAGGTAAGTATGTACACCTGCGGTCCTACCGTATATCATTTTGCACATATCGGAAACCTCAGAAGCTATATCATGGAGGACGTTCTGGAAAAGTATCTGAGATTTTCGGGCTATGACGTTAAGCGCGTTATGAACATCACCGACGTGGGACATCTCACCGGCGACGGCGACACAGGCGACGACAAAATGCTCAAGGGCGCAAAGCGTGAGCATAAGACCGTTATGGAGATAGCCGATTTTTACACCAAGGCATTCTTTGCTGACTGTGCCGAGCTTAATATCAAGACCCCCGACGTGGTGGAGCCTGCAACGGGCTGCATTGACGATTTCATCAAGGTGATATCCTCCCTTATCGAAAAGGGCTTTGCATACGAGGCAGGGGGCAATATCTACTTTGATACGTCTAAGCTCAAGGAATACTATGTTTTTGGTGATTTCTCAGAAGAGGACTTAGCTGTGGCAGTCCGCGAGGGAGTTGACGAGGACGGAAACAAGCGCAACAAGGCGGATTTCGTTCTCTGGTTCACCAAATCAAAGTTTGACGACCAGGAGCTTAAATGGGACAGTCCCTGGGGCGTGGGATATCCCGGCTGGCATATCGAGTGCTCCTGCATAAGCATGAAGCACTTAGGCGAGTATCTTGACCTCCACTGCGGCGGTATAGACAATGCCTTCCCTCACCACACCAATGAGATAGCCCAGAGCGAAGCATATCTGGGTCATAAGTGGTGCAACTACTGGTTCCACGTACATCACCTCAACACAAGCAGCGGCAAGATGAGCAAGTCCAAGGGCGAATTCCTCACCGTTTCCCTGCTCAAGGAAAAGGGCTATGACCCCATCGTTTATAGATTTTTCTGCCTCCAGTCCCATTACCGCAAGTCTCTCGTATTTTCTTATGAAAACCTTGACAATGCTGCGGGAGCATTTGCAAAGCTTGTGGCAAGGATAGCAAGGCTTCTTTCCGAGCCTGCTTCTGATATCGACAAGGCAGCATATGACGAGCTGATGAACGGCTTCAAGGCTGCTCTTGACAATGACCTTAACACATCTCTCGCCGTGACCGCCCTTTACGATGTACTCAAGGCGGAGACCAACGCCTCCACAAAGCTTGCGCTCATTGCCGAGTTTGACAAGGTGCTGTCACTTGACCTTATCGGTCACGCAAAGAAGGCAGAGGAGAAGAACGCTTCCGCCGAGGACGATATCCCCGAGGAGATAAAGGCGCTTGCAGAGCAGAGAAAGGAAGCCCGCAAGGCAAAGAATTTCGCCCTTGCAGACTCTCTCAGAGACAAAATAGCAGAGCTTGGATATGTCATCGAGGAGACCCGTCAGGGCACAAAGATAACAAGAAAGTAAGGCTGTGAATAAATGCAGACAAAGACCATAAAAGTGCGCAAATCCACCGTTTTTCTGCTGCTCATTTTCATAATGGGAGCCATAATGGTGACAAGCGTGGTGAAAAGCTACACGAAATACGCCGAGGAGCAGCAGACCCCTGCCGCCGATACCGCGGCGGATTATTCCGATATGGAGCTTATACAGCTTGCCCCTCCCGCCGAGGGAGCGGAGAAAGCGGTCATATCCACCACCGCAGGGGATATCACTCTTGTGCTTTATCCCGAGGAAGCGCCCGAGGCTGTCCGCAGATTTAAGAGCGAAGCCGAAAGCGGCGTTTATGACGGCATGAAAGCAGGGCTTTACGATCTCAAAAGCATTTTCACTCTGGATTCCCCAAGCGAGGAGCCTTATTCTCCCGAGCTCAGCGTAAATTTGTGGCCCTTCAAGGGAGCGGTATGTATGACCGAAAAGGGCGACATTGTTTTTATCAACTCGGTGGAGCTTTCGGAAGATGAAAAGGAGTATCTCAGAAGCGATGAAAGCGAGCTGAAAGAGGTCAGCAGGAC